>CALVOC010000025.1 GCA_944350145.1 uncultured Bacilli bacterium | reverse complement strand
TATCCATCTGGATCTTGAATTAAAAATTCTTTATCTTGATAAATTTGATCTTGAACTCTATATTCACTAACTTTAAGATCTTGAAAAATGGGAATCTTCAAACTTTTCACTTTTTCATAAAATGAATCAATATCTTGAAGAGTCATACTAATATTAATTCCTCTTCCAAAAGGATACTCCAAAACCCCGACATTCCAGTGTTCATTAATCTCTTCAATCATAAGTTGATTTTCTTCTAATTCCAAAAAATAAAATTTAGATTCTTCACGTTGATACTTTACTTGAAAGCCTAATTTTTGATAAAACTTTAAACTCTTAGAAATATCTGTAACACTTAATTCAGGAATCAAAGAATTAAATTTCATAGTTTACTCTTCCTTTCCAAATTTAATAATGCTTCCTTTTTCTCTAAGCCACCAGCATAACCCGTCAACTTTTTATCGCTGCCAACCACACGATGACAAGGTATAAGAATGGAAATAGGATTATGACCTATAGCCATTCCAACTGCTTGATAAGCTGGATGCTTTTGATGTAACTCTTTAGATAGTCGTTCAGCAATTTTTTTATAGGTTGTAGTCGTTCCATAAGACGTTTCCATTAAAATCTGCCATACTTTTTGTTGAAAAAAAGTTCCCTTAGGTTTTAAAGGAACCAAGGAAACACTCGGATTTTCTCCTTGAAAATATTTTTTTAACCAATCTTTAGCTTTTAATAATACAGAGTCTTCTTTAAACGTTCCTAATTGTTTTGGAAAATACTTCTGGTGATCAAACCACAAACCCGTAAGAAAAGTCCCATCACTTTGAATATAAATCTTTCCAATTGGCGAATCATATTCTATATAATTCATGTCATACCTCATTTTTTAAATTTCCAAATAAAGTATACACTAGAAGATACGGATTATCAAGAAATTAGAACGGAAAAAATAAAGATCTTTTTAAATCATTTTTTGCAAAATGAATCTATTACAGTATAAAAAATCATAAGTAAAGCTCCTGAAATAAATAAGCCGCCTAAAATATCTGTAAACCAATGCACTCCTGATATCAATCTTCCAGCAACAAGAAGGAACATAATCAAAACACATAAAACATTTAATCCTTTGGCAAATTGAGCTTTAAAAATTTTTTTACTAATAAATAAAGAACTTCCACAAATGCAAAGAGCCATCATTGTATGAGAAGAAGGATAAGAAGCCTCCAAAACTCCATCTACCAAAATTGGTCGATAATTCACTTCGTAAAGTTCAAAGAAAACATAAACTCCAATGACAACGATATAAAAAGCCGCTAAAACAAGAAGATTTCTATCTACTTTTCTCAAATCTTTTGTTTCTATAAGTTCGCCGAAGCCAACTAAAGCATACAATAAAGCAATAAGAATCGGAATCATTCCAACCCATTCTGTAAGTTTATAAAAAAACTCATTTGTTTTTAAAATAGTAAATATAGCTTGATTTAAAGTTGCAAAACCAACGTATGAGTCATTTGGCCCAATAGCTCTTACATCAACAATCTGAACAAGAATTGTAAATAAAACAACCAAACATACCAAAAAAATACTCCAAAAAATATTCTTTTTTTTCATAGTACCACCCATTTGATTTTAGCATAAAAACACAATTTAAACAATCTTTTTTTCACTTCTTTACAACTTCAATTTTTTCATTTCTTCTTTTAATCTAAAAATATCAAATTGCAAGTAAGAAGCTAAAACAACTCCATTTTGATAATCTGGATTTTCTAAATTTCTAACATAAGAAATCCAATACTCTAAATGATCCGGAAAAAATTCTTTTAAAACAATCAACGACATTGCTGAACAAATGGTTTCCTCGAAAGAAGAAATTTGTCGTGGCTTTATTCCATATAAAGCATAAAACACCGCATGACAAAGTTCATGAGAAAATTGATAAACAATTTGTTCTTTCTTTCCGAAATCATGAATTCCTAATTTAATAAAAATATATTTTTTAAGTGCCAAAGTAGTTACAGGTGTATAGCCACTATTGTCGGTCGCATTATCTATGTATACTTCAATCTTATTCATCACTCTTTTACCAAAAGTTTTCGTAAAAAAATTTAAAGTGTTAGAAACCCATTCAAAAAAAGAGGAAAAATTTTTTTCTTCTTTCAAATTACCATTAATTTCATAATTCATAAGCTTCACCCTTCTTAGTTAAGTATAACATTAAAGCTCAAAAGATAGTTAGTTGACTTGCCTAATTTTTAAGTTCTTATGAGCTTTTAAAATCATATAAATAGCTAGAATAGAATTAATAAGGACAATAACAAAGCCAGTACAAGCAATCATAGTTTGCCGAAATGCTTCATCTTCATTACCAAATTGATAGATCATCGAAGCTTCTAAAGAAAGCATAGAGATCATGGCCACGGTTAAATTAATAAATTTACTAGCCGTTAAAATCAGACTACTTTGATGACGATATTTAAACACGTTAATAAAAGCTGTAATAATTAAATAAAAATCATATATTGCAACCGCATAAATTAAAGACCCAGGATAAGTGATAGCCTTTTTTTGATGAAGAATCAAAAGAATCATTCCAGATAAAACAATATCTAAAATAAGCAAAGTAATACCTACTAATTTTAGTTTTTGATATTCTTTTGCTAAATTTTGTCCAAATCTTTCTTTTTTTACACTTAAAATCAATAAAGCTTTCATTAAAAACAAAAACAAATAATAAAAAGAAAAAGTAATAAACCATTCAGATTTATAAAAAATTCCTGTCCATAAACGAAAAATACCATAAACAAAATTTAAAGATAAAGAAAAAAGAAGAAAGATTTTTGTCAAAGTATGTTCTTTTTGATGATACCATTGATAAAGCTTACTATTTTTCTTAATAAATTGATTACTAAAACGACAAGCTTTATAAAACCAAACACAAAAAACAATCAAAGCATATGTAGATAAAGGATAAGAAACATAAGCCAACCACGTATCTTCTAAATGACAAGCAAATACATAAATCAATAAAACAATGCTTAAATTTATTAAAAAAAATCCAATATATTTATTTGGTTCAAAATTTTTTTCCATATTGCTCTCATTCTTTTACCACCTAAACTTTATTGATCATATCAAACACCCAAAAAAAGAAAAAATATTATTTATTTTTCTTCTTTGTTATGTTTTAAATAAGAATAAATTGGATAATCTAAAACACAAACTAATAATCCTACTACTCCAATAACTATTCCTATCAACATATCACTTCCACTCGTGTTTTCTAGTAGGGTTCTACTCATTCCAAAGCCCATGATTAAAGCTCCGACAACCCCGATAACCCAAGCAAATACAATGCCCAAGTTTATAGGTCCATGTGCCTTTCTTAGATGATTTTTTCGATAAACAGGAATAATACATAATAAAACAATAAAGCCTACTACAGCAACAACTACTCCAGCATTAAATAAATCCCATTCTGGAATTAGACACATACACATTCCAACCGCAAATATAAGTCCACCAATAGTTCCCAAAACAATTTCTAATAACGTTTCTTTTTTCATAACTCTCCTCCTATTTATTTTTTTGACGTTCTTCTTGTTCTTTATTTAATCTCTCCTTAGCTTCTTCAATCGTTTCATCATCTTTTCTTAAAAAAGAATCGACAAATTTGTTTTCAATTTTTTCATATCCACCAACTACGGTATCTTCAATTTTTTTATAGCCGCCGACAACGGCCTTTTCAATTTTTTTGTTTGCATCAACAATTTTAGACATAACTTATCTCCCTTTTAAAACAACACTTGTTTGTTTAATACATTTTTAGTATAATTTTTTCCAAGAAAAGAAACAATCATCAATTTGACAACATATGATGGATTAATGGAGGAAATATGAATACACCAAACAATAAGCGAAAAAAAGAATCAAAAAGGAAAATTGAAAAAATTTTTGTTCAATTACTTCAAGAAAAAGAATTAAATAAAATTTCAGTTACAGAAATTTGTGAAAAAGCAAGTATAAATCGTTCTACCTTTTATACAAATTATTTAGACATTTACGATCTTGCTGACAAAGTTGCCGAAGAATTAGAACATGAAGTATTTTTACTTTATCAAGATGAAAGAACCAAAAAATATAATTCAAATGATTTTTTAAAATTATTTAAACATATTAAAGAAAACCAAATTTTCTATCGAACTTATTTTAAACTAAATAAAGATCAAAACTTTAGAATTAAAGAATATGATATTCACTTAGCTAAAAGCTTTTTTAAAGACCAATATATTGAATATCATATAGAATTTTTTAAAGCTGGACTAAATGCTATTATCAAAAAATGGTTAAACAATGGTTGTAAGGAATCTCCAGAAGAAATTGATTTAATTTTAAAAGAAGAATATAAAAATAAGAACACCTAAAAAGATGTTCTATTTATATAATTTATGTATTTTTCAATTAAATCTGGATCATTTTGTTTTTTTGGAAGATGGTCAATATCAAAAAATTTTAATTGTTTAGACTCTTCATTCCACTTTAGTTTTCCAATGTATTTTTGAACACAATATAATGCTGTATTATTTATAACTACATCACCGTTTGGATACTCATTTCTTCTTGTTGGACCAGAAACTAAAGCTATAAGTTTTAAATCTTCTTTTTTTACAGTCAAATTTGTTTCTTCTTTGATTTCACGAATAATAGTTTCTTCTATAGTTTCCCCAAGTTCTTGACAACCACCAGGTAATCCCCATTTATCTCGATCTGCTCTACTTTGTAAAAGAATTTGCTTTTTATCATTTACTAGAACTGCAGCAGCTCCATCTTGCAACAAAACAAATTTATGTTTAAGAGATCCCATACACATTCTAGCAAAAACAGGATAACCAATAATATTACTTAATTCTATAATTTCATCTGCAGACATTTCATTTATCATAGCTTTTAATTCTTCATAAGGAATATTTTTTTGCTCTTCTTTTGTTAAATTTTTCACTTTATTAAAAATTTTCTCAGATTTCATTTTTCCCTTTATTAGTTCCATAAATCGACCCTCCATTATCATCATAACACAATTCTTTTAAATTTGATTATTTATTTCAAACTCTACTGAAAAATATTTTTCCTCTAAAGAATCTGGTAAAGAAGCACTTTTTACAATTCGGTAATAACCATTTTCTAATATACCGTATAACCATTCCCAATTAATATCGAAAACAAGATGTCCTGTATAATCTATATGATATGCTATGTCATCCCAACCATAATTTCCTTCTAATACAATATCCTTTTCTTGCCATATACCATCGATTCTTTGTTCAATGCGATACCAAGTTCCATAAATATAATTCTTACCGCTTATATCTGTAATAATAACTGTAGCACCTTTCCTGGTAAGTGTCCCTTCTTTAATAGTCATAACAACATTTTCTAATTCACTTAATTCTGAAATTTGTTTTTCGTTGACAACAATCGGTTCATTTATTTGTTCTTCACCAATCTTTTCTGTTTCCTTATGATGCACATAAACAGAATTTTCAAAAATATTAGAAATAGTATCCGAAAAATTTTCAAAAGTATAAAAAGTAAATTCATATGTTTTACCAACAAATAAATTATAGTTATTTAAAACTGTAACAGTAGCTCTTTCATTTTTATTGTTGATTAATGTTACTTTAATATCTTCATTACTTTCCTGAATATTTTCTATATGATAAGTTCGAACAAATTTTTGAATGGAGCTTTTTTCATGACCACAATACTTTCCATCTAAAGCATCAAGCATTTCTCTTTTTCCAAAATAAATATCGTTATTTCCTTCGAAAGTATTACATAAAATAGCTGCATAATTTTCATTATAATAAATATTCGTACCTCCATCGTATAAAACAAAATGATTTAAACTTAATCCAACTTGATAAGTGAAATATTCTTGAATTCTTTTTAAAGAAGACTGTTTATAATCTAAAGACTCTTTCAAATCAAAGCATGTTTGTTTTTGATCACACAAAAAAGCATTTTCAATTCCATAATAATATATATTTTGACCTTTATAAGTAAATGCATTTAAAAGCTCATTTGGTTCATCCAGATAATTAAAATTTAAACTGTAAATATCAATATTAGGATGCATTCTTTTATAGCCAAAGAAGATACCAACAAGAATCAAAAGAAGAAGAACACATAAAACACACAGTATCTTTTTCTGCTTTCTTTCATTTTTTTGATTTTCATTCAATGTTTTTAAAATAGTATCATCTGCTTTAGCAATCTTTACTTCTTTTGGAATTTTCTCACCCAACATAAGTTCATTAACCGTAATTCCTAAAATCGAACATAATGGCTTAAAAAAAGAAATATCAGGCATTCTTCTTCCATTTTCCCAATTTGAAACTGCTCGATCCGTAACATTTAATCTTTCTGCCAATTCTTGCTGAGTCATTTTCTTTTCTTTTCGTAATTTTGCAATAAATTTTCCAATTTTTACTTGATCCATAATTCTCTCCTTTTTGTATCAGTATATCGAAAAAGTTTAAGATTGTCTCCAAACAAAACGTGGAGATTATTCTTGATACAAAATTCGTTTACCCAAAAGCCAAAAAAGAATTCCTAAACCTAAATATAAAAAAGAAAGAATATAGTTGCCATTTAAAGAAATAGTATTTTCTAAATGAAAAAATGAAACAGCATAACTACAAAAAATTTCTAAATATTGTGAAATCAAACCAAGCAATACCGATCCCAAAAGAAAAGCAATGCTTAAATTATTTATTCCAAGTAAAAAAGGAGTATGCAAAGCAAAAAGAATTCCTAAAAAAAGCAAAAAAAGAACGATTTCAACAATCAAAAAAGACTTAGAAGTAAATAAAATAAATCCATGTACCAAATTCATTTCTCGAGTAGAAAGATTTTCTTGAAAAAAAGTAAGTAATTGAAGATATTGATTTTTAAACTCTTTAATCTCAAAATTCTCATTTTGACTTTCCTTAAAAAAACGATTTAATTCCTCTATATCTAAAGAAGATTCCTTCTCTTTTAAAAGATCTTCTAAAAATTGATTTCCAAAATGATTCGTAATCAAAGTAAGTTGCTTATCTTGTTCTAAACTTTTCTTTACTTCTTCTTTTGAAGAAAATTGAAAACTATCCAAATACTCATGAATAATTTCTTGTTTAAAATAAAGGCCTAAAACATTTTCTGAAATATTTTTTCTAAATACAGCCAAACTAGGTATTCCTCCCAAAAAAAGAATTAAGAAAAAAGTTAAAATTCCCCGTAAAATCTTTTTCATACTCTACTCCAATACTACAAATTATTATACACAAATTTCAATAAATAACCAATTCAATTTAAGAAGAAGCTTCAAATATTTTAAATATATGCGAAAAACACTTACACCAAACAAAAAAACATGATATGATTACTCTCGATGACAAAAAGAGGTTATTATTGGAAACATTCGCTTTTTGAAGGAACAACACTCTAAAAATTGTCGAATCAGATAAGAAAGGAGTGTTAAAAAAATGCCAAAAACAAAATTTCAAGACTTTGTTTACACATTAATCATGGTCATTGTTATGGTTTATGGAATGGTTTGTTACAATATTTCCTTAAATGTAGGAGGATTACAAAATTTTGTGTTTTTAGAAGCCTTAAAAGAATTACCTATTATGGGAACTGCTGCTTTTTTACTTGAATTTTTTGTAATTGGAAAACTTTCCCAAAAGTTAGCCTTCCGCCTTATAGATCCCAAAAAAGAAAAACCAATTTTTATTGTATTAGCCATTTCTTCTATCATCATATGTTTAATGTGTCCAATCATGAGTCTTATTGGAGCATCTTTACTGGGAAATGGAAGTATAAGTACTCTTTTTGCAAGATGGTTACAAACTCTAGTTCTTAACTTTCCGATGGCTTTCTTCTATCAAATATTCTATGCTGGACCATTTGTTCGCTGGATATTCAAAAAAATATTCAAAAATACTTAGAACGGAAACGTTCTTTTTTTATGATCTACAAAAGAAAAATCTTAACATAGATATCTATTTTTTTATTTAAAAACTTTTACAACAATCAATCAAAAATATATTCTTACTTTTTACAAAAAACATCTATATTATCTCGATCATAATTTTGATTTTTCATTACTTTAAATACCTCATCTTCTTCATTCACATTGCATCGCACCACATCATAAAATGGTGTATCATAATAAATAACATGATCTCCAGAAATTTTTTGTAAAGAAAATCTTGGAGCTTGGTGAATATTAAGAACACCAATATAATCAATAATTATAAGTACAGTTACAAACAACAAAAAATAGCCAAAATTACATAATAATTTTTTTCCATAAGTAAGTCGCTTCGTAAATCTACTAACACCTATTAAGGAGATAATTGCACCCAAAATAGAATAAATAGACCCCCAACTACTTTCACTCGGAAATATTGCAATCGCTGTAATTGAAATCAACACCCCAAATACAATAAAAATCAATCCAATAATGCCATCATAATTTTTAATTTTTTTATTCGTATAATCGATAGTATGAATTATATTTTCTTCTAATTTTTCTTGATACTCATTATCTTTTACTTTTTCACCACTCATTAAATCATTCAAACTAATATCAAGTTCTTGACATAAAGGTTTAAACAAAGACAAGTCTGGCATATTTCTACCATTTTCCCAATTGCCAATAGTACGATCTGAAACTCCCAATTTTTCCGCCAACTCCTGCTGAGTTATATTTTTCTCTTTTCTACAATTAGCAATAAATTTTCCTATTTTCTCTTGATTCATAATTTTCCTTCCTTTCACACGATCATTTTATATTGCAAAAAATATTTATTACAGGAAATAATTCAAGGGAAAGCAAATTCACGTAAATAAATTGAATTAATATAAAACGTACAAGTTTTCTGTTCTTTCATCAAGCTTCTTATATAGACTCTTTAAACCTAACGAAACGAATAATAGAAATAAAAATCAAACCGTCAATTTGTTAAATTCTATGACTTCTGCTCACTTAATTTAACAAAAAAAGAATCTTTATCTAATATTTTATTTTATAGTATTCAACTACATCATTAGTATACAATTTAAGATTTCTTTTACAACACCAATTTTAATAATATGAATTTTTAGATAAGAATATTTCTTTATTCATTTTTTCAACCCCACAAATTATTTATTGTTTTTTATTTTTATTTCGATGAGTAGATGATAAGCATAAAAAGGATGATCCTAGACATAAAAACACTACTGCTGTACTAGCATTCTTATCAATAAAATTCATGATAGATACAATATAAAAACTTATTGAAGCAACTAAAAAACATATAAAGTTTATCTTTTCTTTGTTGTCTTTTGGTTCATTTTTCATTTTTATCTCCTCCAAGATGACGATTTGTTATTTAGATAATTATATCATTTATTCTCAAAACAAAAAAGATGAGAATACCTATTAGATATTCCCAATAAAAAACTAGGCTTAAATCCTAGTAAAATAATCATTTTGGTAGCGAGGGTGAGACTCGAACTCACGACCTATCGGGTATGAACCGATTGCTCTAGCCAGCTGAGCTATCTCGCCATAAAACCTAAAAGCAATATTATAATATCATATTGCTTTTTATTTGACAACTCCTTTTTTAACATTTTTTAGCTAATTCAATCAATTCTTTAGAATATAAATCAATATTTTTAACTTCATTTAATGGAATTTTTTGAACTTCATAATAATTTGTTTTACAAGAACGTAATGCCTCTTCACCACCTAATGTAGGTTTTCCACTTAAAAGAATTCCTTTGTAATAATAAGTAATATTTTCTTCGCGTTCTACTCTTTTTAAAAAGCCATCAAGTTTTATATCAACACAAAACTCTTCCCTAACTTCCCGAATAGCAGTTTGCTCTAAAGACTCATTTTTTTCCTGCCCACCACCAGGATATGTATAAAAAATAACCCACTTTCCATTTAAAAACTTACGTCGATACATCAAATAAATAAATTCACCTTCAATTAAAACGACTCTTGCACAAACTCTTTTCATATTTCACCCTCCACTTTATTATACTATAAAAACATTTACTTTTAAAAAAATGTATTTTATACTAAAAAAAAGAAATGAGGCTTTATGAAAAAAAGAAAAACTTTTATCCTAGTCATCATCATAAGTATTGCTCTATTAACAATGTT
Organism: uncultured Bacilli bacterium; assembly: GCA_944350145.1. Classification (GTDB taxonomy): domain Bacteria; phylum Bacillota_I; class Bacilli_A; order RF39; family UBA660; genus Ventrenecus. The sequence goes on along the minus strand of CALVOC010000025.1, from coordinate 4,433 downwards.
ATTTACGAAAAATTTATTCTTTCCAACATACTATTCAAACGAAGACTTTCAAATTCAAACATATACAAGTCAGATCGATCAAGATCAAGATGGAATAGATGATCAAACAGATATTTTAAACAGTACAAAAGAATATTTAAAAACAAAACCTAAATACAAAAGTAAATATTATGCAAACGGCTATCCAGATGATGAATATGGTGTTTGCACAGACGTCGTGGCCTTTGCTCTTTTAAATGCTGGATATGATATTCAAAAACTTCTAAATGAAGATGTAATGGCACATAAAGAGCTCTATAACATTGAAACAATCGACAAAAACATTGATTTCCGTCGAGTTTTAAATTTAAATACTTATTTTTCTAGAAATGCTATCTCATTAACAACAGATACTCAAAAAATTGAAGAATGGCAAGGCGGAGACATAGTTGTATTTGAAAAACACATAGGAATAATTTCGGATCACCGCACAAAAAAAGGAACTCCTTATGTCCTTCATCATGCTAGTCCTTTTCAAATGAACTATGAGGAAAACATTTTAAATAAGCAAAAAATAATTGGGCATTATCGTATAAGTTAATGCCATTTTTTTTAACATATTTGTCAAACAAATTTGATAGCAATTTCTCTAAAACTAAGATATGATTAGATCTGGAAAGAAGGAATTTTATGGATTTAGGAAAAAAACTTTACGAACTTCGTAAAAACAAACATTATAGTCAAGAACAAGTAGCCGAAAAATTAGGAGTATCAAGACAAACCGTATCGAACTGGGAACTAAATCAAACCACTCCAGACTTAATGCAAGCTAAAGAAATAGCCAATTTTTATCAAATAAGTTTAGACGAATTAGTTGGAATAAATAAAAAAGAAATTTTGACAACAAAAGTAAGCAACGTAGAAAAACTAGCAGGTATTATTCTAACTATTCTAAAAATAATGGGAATATTATTCGTTCTCTACTTTATATTTATAATAATTGCTATCATTAGTTTTTCCAGTATTAAAACAACCGTTTCAAATATTTCTCAAACAATAGACTGTACTTTAAATAACCATGCCTATGAAATCACTTTAGAAAATAACAAAAAAATAGATTGTCCAAATTGTAATGAAGAGATGATCAATGATATCGAAAAATTTTTAAGCTCAAATGATATAGAACAAAATATCAAAGAAATAGAAAACTATTTTCAACAAAAAGGTGGTATTTGCCAATAAAAAAAGTTCAACAATTATTTTGAACTTTTTTTCTTACCATAATATTTTTTATTTAATACTCTTACTTTTACACCGCGGTCTAAAGCAAAAATCTTTTTCACACCGTCTGGTAAATTTTTCTTATAAGTTTTCAAACTCCCAACCTCCAAACTACATAAGATTATAACAAATAAAAAGACTTTCGACAAGCCCTTTTAAATCCAACGAGCAATGGTAATCTTTCTCGTCGTACTTTCAACATATTTATCAAATATATGAATAATGCTTTCAACAATAGCTTTCAAAATATCCGTACAACTTTTTTTTATTTTTACGTGAACAATTTCCTTTTTTAATTCCTTACGAAATTCATAATCATCAATATATCGATTTAAAACATAATCAAATTCCTTAACCTCACGCACCGCTTCAGTGCTATTAATATTCACACTAAAAATATAATCCTTATAAACACGAATCAATTTAGCAGTAATTCTATCATCTTTTAAATAATCAAAATTTACAATTTTATGAAAATTAGGACAGTATTTTAAAACTTCTTTACTTTCATTCATCAACATCCACCCTACTTTCTCTACTCTTAATAAAAGAATACAACATTTAATAAAAAAACGCAAGGAAAAACAATTTTGTGCTATAATATTTTTATAAGATAGGAAGTGAAATATGACACGTACAAAAAAGAAAAGAAAATTAAAAAAACAAGTCTATTATTTCTTAGCAGGAATTGTAATTATAATTGTCGGAATTATTTTAGGAATAAATTTCTATAACGACTTTAAATATAAACAAACAAATGAATATAAATTAGTTACAAAAGGCTACAGTCTAGAAGACACAAAAATCTTACTAGAAAAATTACCTGAAGAAACAATCACAAAACTTTTAGAACAGGAAAAAAATGATCAAATAACTTCTTTAGTAAAAGAAAAATATTTCTTAGCAAAAAATCTTGATCGATATCTTGATTACATCGATGAAGAAGAGGAAGAAAATATGACAGATGTGGTCGCGATTGTAAATGTCAATGCCGACCATAAATGGTACGAAGTAGAATATAAAACAGATATTACTTTAAAAGAAGAAATGATCGTAAACAAATTTTATGCTTTAACAGAAGATTATACACCAGAAAATCTCGTTTCAATTCCATTAGACTATGCTTATGGAACAGAAGGAGAAAATCAATTAATAGAATATGCTTATGAAAAATTTTTAGATATGTGGCAAGCAGCAAATGATGAAGGATATTATCTAATGGTTACCTCAAGTTACAGAGATTATGCAAGTCAAAAAGAAATTTATGATAGTAGAAAAGCCACTTTAGGAGAAAGAAAAGCAGATGAAACCGCTGCAAGACCAGGACACTCAGAACATCAAACTGGACTAGTAGTAGATATGACAAGTCAAACAGCTCCATCTGGAAGTGAATTTGCCGAAAGTGATGAATATAAATGGTTAAAAGAACATGCTTATGAATTTGGCTTTATCGAAAGATATCCAGAAGGAAAAACTTATCTAACTGGTTACAGCCCGGAATCATGGCATTGGCGATATGTGGGAATAGAAGCTGCAACTATTATGCAAAAAGAAGGAATAACTTATGATGAATATTATGCCTTCTATATTGAAAAATAAAGTCAAAAAACTTTATTTTTTTTATAAAAAAAACAGGATTTATATCAAACCTGCTACTTTAAAAAACTACTAACATGAACCGTTGAAAAACTTGAATTTTCCATAATATAATTTAAAACTTCAATAGAATCCTCTATCATAACAAAATACTTAGAATCTAATAAAGGATACTCTTTTTTTATTTTGTTTATCACTTCTAGCTTTTCTTCATTTTTACGTACGACAAAAACATTTTCTTTTTTAATGCCATAATTCTTTTCTAAAAACTCTATCTTTTGTTGCTTTTCAATATCATTCATAACCTTCGTAGCCACATAAACTTTATTTTTATCTTTATCTTTTAAAAATATTTTAAAGGTTTCAAAAGGTTTTAAATTTTCATAAAAATTATGAGTTAGCAATGCTTGTGCCCAAGCATCATCATCGAGTTCATAATGTGTGTATTCTCCATATTCAATCGGTGCCAAAACACCATCTACATCAAAAATATATACGGTTTTTTCATCTTCAAATAACTCTCTTATTTTACTTTTTTGCATTTTTATTTTCCTTCCTTTAAAATTAAAGACAAACTATGTCCAAATACAGAATAATCCCTTTCAAATTTCTCTAAAAAAATTTCTTCAGCCGTTCGATTCGTCGGATACATCAATTCATGAAAAAAGCAATCCAATGCCGGATAAAATACAACCCATATTCTAGTTTTTTCATAACTATCTCTACGAAAGCCATACTTTTCTAAAGCATAATTCATAATATCTTTACGACTCCATCCAAAATCCTTTTCTACTTTCATAACATCTAAAAGAAGCAAACTCTCATAAAGCTTAAAGATTACCCCATTACTCTTTTTTACTGGTTTAAATTTATCCTTTTTAGCCAATAAAAGCATAGCAAGTAAAACGGCTGGATCCTCTTTTATTTTAGTTTTTTTATAGTTTTGTAATTCCAATTCATAAAGTTCCTGTAATGTCATTATACACCTCAATTCTTATGTATCATAAAAAAAGAAAAAGTTCAAGTTTTTCACAATAATTTTTTTCTAAAAGTTCTCCCCTTTTTCCTCCGCATTTTAACACGAAAAAAAAGCTTTTATAAAGCTTTTTAGGTTTCTTAAATGGTGGCTCCAGCGGGAATTGAACCAGCGACACAAGGATTTTCAGTCCTCTGCTCTACCGACTGAGCTATGAAGCCATCATGGCGGTTCGTACGGGATTCGAACCCGTGGTCTTCTGCGTGACAGGCAGACGTCATAGGCCTCTAGACTAACGAACCATGGTTGCGGGAGCTGGATTTGAACCAACGACCTTCGGGTTATGAGCCCGACGAGCTACCGAACTGCTCCATCCCGCGATATATTAAAATGGCGGAGGAAAAGGGATTCGAACCCCTGCGCCGTTCTCACGACCTCTCGGTTTTCAAGACCGATCCCTTCAACCGGACTTGGGTATTCCTCCTTAAATAATGGTGCCCGAGGCCGGACTTGAACCGGCACGAGTTATTACACCCGCAGGATTTTAAGTCCTGTGCGTCTACCTATTCCGCCACTCGGGCAGGCACTTGTCTTATCGCTA
>CALVOC010000024.1 GCA_944350145.1 uncultured Bacilli bacterium | reverse complement strand
CTGTAACAACAGTACCACGTCCTGAAATTGTAAATACGTCTTCAATACTCATTAAGAATGGTTTGTCAGTATCACGTACAGGATCTGGAATGTATTCGTCAACTGCTTTCATTAAGTCGCGAATTGATTGTTCAGCTTCAGGATCACCTTCAAGAGCTTTTAATGCAGATCCACGAATAATTGGGCAATCTGTATCGAATCCATATTCTCCTAATAATTCTCTGATTTCCATTTCTACTAAATCTAGTAATTCTGGATCATCAACCATATCACATTTGTTCATGTAAACAACAATTTTAGGAACACCAACTTGACGAGATAATAAGATATGTTCTCTTGTTTGTGGCATTGGTCCATCAACTGCTGATACAACTAGGATTGCACCATCCATTTGAGCAGCACCAGTAATCATGTTTTTAACATAGTCAGCATGGCCTGGGCAGTCTACGTGAGCATAATGACGTTTTTCAGTTTCATACTCAACGTGAGCAGTATTGATAGTAATACCTCTTTCTCTTTCTTCTGGAGCTTTATCGATATCTTCATATGCAACAAAGTGTCCAAACATTTTTGTAATAGCAGCAGTTAATGTTGTTTTACCATGGTCAACGTGTCCAATAGTACCAATATTAACATGTGTTTTTGAACGATCAAATTTTTCTTTTGCCATTTGATTTCTTTCTCCTTTCTCTTAATTATTTTATCTAATGCTTGAAATAAATTCAAGTATTATTTTTAGTTAACGCTGTTTTTCTTAATAATTTCTTCAGCGATTGATTTTGGAACCTCTTCATAATGGTCTAATTCCATATTGAAGTTCCCACGACCTTGTGTATTACTACGTAAAGTCGTTGCATAGCCAAACATTTCAGCAAGTGGAACCATAGCAGTAATTGCTAAAGCATTTCCACGAGATTCTTGACCTAGTGGACGACCACGACGGCTTGTTAAATCTCCCATAACATTTCCCATATACTCATCAGGAATTGTAACAGTTACTTTCATGATTGGTTCAAGAAGTACTGGTTTACACTTATTTTTCGCTTCTTTAAGTGCCATAGATGCAGCAATCTTAAATGCCATTTCAGAAGAGTCTACATCATGGTAACTTCCATCAAATAAAGTAGCTTTAACATCAACCATTGGATATCCAGCTAAAATACCTCCAGCCATAGCTTCTTGTAATCCTTTATCAGTAACTGGAATGTATTCACGAGGAACTACACCACCAACGATTGCGTCAACGAATTCATAACCTTTATCTTTATTAGGTTCAAATTTAATCCAAACGTGTCCATATTGTCCACGTCCACCAGATTGTTTAATATACTTACCTTCACATTCACCCATTTGAGTAAGTGTTTCACGATAAGCAACTTGTGGACGACCAATATTAGCCTCTACGTGGAATTCACGCTTCATACGATCCACCATAATATCTAAGTGTAATTCACCCATACCACTGATAACAGTTTGTCCTGTTTCAGGGTCAGTTTTATACTTAAATGTTGGATCCTCTTCTGCTAATTTTTGTAAAGCCGTAGCCATTTTTTCTTGATCTGCTTTTGATTTTGGTTCAATAGCAACATCAATAACAGGAAGTGGGAATTCCATACCTTTCATAACAGCAGGATTTTTTTCATCACATAATGTATCAGCAGTAGTTGTATCCTTAAGTCCTACAGCAGCTGCAATTTCACCACAGTAAACTTCTTGAATTTCCTTACGTGAATTTGCATGCATTTGTAAAATACGACCAATTCTTTCTTTTACTCCCTTTGTACTATTTAGAACATAAGATCCACTTGATAAATGTCCTGAATAAACACGGAAGAATGCTAAACGTCCAACGAATGGATCAGTCATAATCTTAAATGCTAAAGCTGTAAATGGTTCATCATCACTTGGATGACGCCATACATCTTCTCCAGTTTTTGGATTGAAACATTCAATAGCTTCTACATCTGTAGGTGCTGGCATGTAATCAATAATCGCGTCAAGTAATAACTTAACACCCATATTAGATAATGCATCCCCACATAAAACTGGATAAAATTGATTAGAAAGTGTTCCCTTACGGATAGCAGATTTGATTTCTTCTACAGTAAGTTCTTCACCATTTAAATATTTTTCCATTAAAGCATCATCGAATTCCACAACTTTTTCAATTAAGTCATTGTGTTTCTCTTGAGCTAAATCCTTCAAATCATCAGGAATATCAATTTCTACCATTTCTTCTTCTGGTTTACCATCAAATTGATATGCTTTCATAGTAACTAAATCGATAATACCATGGAAGTCATCTTCAGCTCCAATTGGCCATTCAATTGGCTTAGTATCAATACCTAAACGAGACTTCAAAGTACCTAATGAAAACTCAAAATCAGCACCCATCTTTGTCATCTTGTTAGCAAATACCATTCTCGGAACTTTAAATTCATCTGCTTGACGCCATACAGTTTCACTTTGAGGTTCAACACCAGCTTGAACATCAATCAAACAAACAGCACCATCAAGTACTCTTAAACTTCTTGATACTTCAACAGTAAAGTCTACGTGACCTGGAGTATCAATAATATTTAAACGATATCCCTTCCAATGTGCAGTTGTTGCTGCACTAGTAATAGTAATACCTCTTTCTTTTTCTTGTTCCATCCAGTCCATTTGAGAAGCACCTTCATGAGTTTCTCCCATTTTATGAATTTTTCCTGTATGAAACAAAATACGTTCTGTCGTTGTTGTTTTTCCAGCATCAATGTGAGCCATAATTCCGACATTTCTTACTTTATCAATTGTAACATCTCTTGCCATAACTCACACTCCTACCATCTATAATGAGCAAATGCTTTATTTGCTTCAGCCATTTTGTGAGTATCCTCACGTTTTTTTACTGCTCCACCTGTTCCGTTAGCAGCATCGATAAGTTCGTTTGCTAAATTTACAGCCATTCCCTTACCACTTCTATTTTTTGCGTAATTTACAAGCCATCTTAAAGCTAGTGCTTGTCCACGATCATCGCTAACTTCAATTGGAACTTGATAGTTAGAACCACCAACACGACGAGATTTAACTTCTAGTGCTGGAGTTACATTTTTTAAAGCTTCTTCATAAACTTCGATAGCTGGACGGCCTGTTTTTTCTGCCACGATATCGAATGCTTCATAAAGAATTTTTTGAGCTGTACTCTTTTTTCCATCTTGCATAATTTGGTTAATTAATTTAGTAACTACTTTTGACTTGTAGATAGAATCTGGTAATACATCTCTTTTTTCTGCTCTTCTTTTACGCATAATTCTTTCCTCCTTCTATTATTTTTTTGGTTTTTTAGCACCGTATTTACTACGTCCTTGTTTACGGTTTTGAACACCTTGAGTATCAAGTGTACCACGAATAATGTGATAACGTACACCGATTAAGTCTTTAACACGTCCACCACGTACTAATACAACACTGTGCTCTTGTAAGTTATGTCCTTCACCTGGAATATACGTATCTACTTCTCTTCCATTTGAAAGTCTAACACGGGCATATTTACGTAATGCTGAGTTTGGCTTCTTAGGTGTTTTGGTTCCAACACGAGTACAAACACCACGTTTTTGAGGACTATTTGTTGCTGTTTGTTTTCTTTCGATTGTGTTAAATCCAATATTTAAAACTGGGCTTTTACTCTTTCTTGTCTTTTTGCTTCTTCCTTTTTTTACAAGTTGATTAATTGTCGCCATAATTTCTCCTTTCCATATACACACATCCTGGTGTATCCAATTGCTCTTTAAATAAGGTTTTACCTAAGCAAAACCAAGATTTAAAAATCAAGGATATGATATCATTAAATTCTATGAACGTCAAGAGAGTTTCATACATTTTTTATGATTCATATCCTTTTGTTTGATAATTTTGACACTTTATATAAGATTTATAGTTTTCATTTTTTAAAGTAACATAGCCAGTGCATTGTTTTTGATATTCTTCTGTCAATTGTACAGCATCATTTTCAATTAATTCTTCTAAGCTTGCTTTTGTTAAATTGTTGTTTTTTAAATAAGTTGATGCTTGATCTACGATAGTTTTTTCAAATGTTTTATATTTTTTGGTTTCATTTTTATAAACGAATCCGACGATGGTTACACCAATTACCAATAAAAACATTATACATCCCCAGATAACACTTATTTTATGCATTTTTTTTAAATCTGGACTCATTTAATATCCTTCTGTTTCATAATTAGCACAAGCTATATAAGGAGTAAAGGTATTATTAGCCACGATGACATATCCAGAACAAAGATCATCCTTTACGGTAAGCTTTGCTTCATTTAAGTATCCTTCACTTAATAAATCTTCTGAAATAATCAAAGAAACGTCTTCTTCTTTATGACGATTATAATAAATACGAGCGGCACTTGCTAAGTTTTTTTCTACTTGTTCATAAGAATTGCTTGAAGAATTTTCTGAACCAGGTAAATTTGGAGAAATAGATTGATATAAACGATTGATCATCACTGAGGCTAAAATAACACAAAAAAAGATGATCGCACAGATGAAAAGCATTTCTCTAAGACCCCATCCATTTTTGTTTTTAATCATTAAAGTCCTAATTCCTTTTCCGCATCGTTTTTGATAAATGCTGGTCCAAATCCTGTTTTAGATTCTCCACTTTTTTCGTAGGTATAATATTTGTATCCAAAACTTGTGCAACTATAATATGTAGCTCCTGCTTCAACTTTTGTGCCATCACTTACCACATTTTGTTCGCTTAAACAGATAAGTGGTTTTTGACCGTTTTGAGCTTGGAAATAATCATATACAAATAATCCTACCCACGCGACAACAATTATCAAGACAATTAACTTAATGACTGTAAAAATTACCTTTTTCATAATACTCCTCTTTTCTAATCTTATTATAACGAATTTTTTTTATTTAGACAATACTCTACCCAAAAATACTTTTTATTTTAATTGTTCGTTTAAAATTTCTTTTACTTTTACTGGGTTCGCTTGTCCACGGGTTTTTTTCATTACTTGTCCTACAAAATAATCGAACATATTTGTTTTCCCGTTATGATACATAGCAATTTGTTCAGGATTTTCACTTAACACTTCTTCGACAACTTTGTGTAAAGTTTCTTCATCAGAAATTTGAACCATATTTTGTTCTTTCATGATTTTAAGTGGTTCTTGCTGTTTTTCTAGTGTCAAGTTAAATAATTCTTTACCTTGTTTACTTGACAAAGATCCTTCTTGAACTTTGTCGACAATTGTTTTTAAACGATCTGGTGTCATATAACAATCTTGAATCTCTATTTCGTTCTTAGCTAAATATCCTAGAATAGGTCCAGTAATCCAATTGGCTGCTGCTTTTGCATCCATTTGTTTTGCTAAGCATTCTTCAAAATAATTGGCAATGCTTTTTTCTTTAATTAAAATGGTTGCATCATAAGAAGATAAGCCATAATCTTTTATATACTTAGCTTTTCTTTCATAAGGAAGTTCTGGAATTGAAGCTTTTATTTCTTCTAACCATGACTTAGAAATTTTGTATTTAGGAATATTTGGCTCTACAAAGTATTTATAATCTATAGCATCTACTTTGCTACGCATCCGAATTGTCGTTCCCGTTTCTTCGTCGTATCTTCTTGTTTCTTGTTCTACTTCATCATATCTTCCTGCTTGTTTTAATTCGGTTTGTCTTCTTACTTCATAATTTATGGCATCTCTTACAGCCCCAAAGGAATTAACGTTTTTAATTTCTACTTTTGTTCCTAAATCTTCATTTTCGGAAATAGAAATATTTACATCACAACGAATTTGTCCTTTTTTAGAATCGGCTTCGCTTATATCACTATATTGATAAACAGCACGCATATATTCTAGAAAAGCAACGGCATCTTCTGCAGAATGAAGACATGGCTTGGTTACCAATTCAAGCAATGGTACTCCAGCTCGATTATAATCAATAGTAGATATATCATATAAGTGATTCATGCTTGCTGAATCTTCTTCTAAGTGAATGTTGTCAATCTCTACTCGAAAAGTTGTTCCATCTTCTCTTTCAATATCAATATATCCATCCATTCCTACAGGAGCAGGTGGAGTGTTTTGAGTTATTTGATATCCTTTAGGTAAATCGGGATAATAATAGTTTTTTCTTTCAAAATACATATATTCTGGTTGTTTGCAATGTAAGATTTCACTCATCATTAAAGAAAGGCGAATACATTCTTTATTTACCACAGGAAGTACTCCTGGGAAAGCCATATCAATTGGTCGTACATGAGAATTTGGAATCTCAGAATAGCCATTTTGAGCACTTGAAAAAACTTTCGTATTTGTTTTAGAGATTTCACAATGCATTTCTAAACCAATTGTTACATTATATTTCATTTTATCACCTCTTTTGCTATTTGATTTTTATAATTCATTTTACTTTCTAAAGCATAAGCAATATTTAAAACGTTTTGATCTTCATAACAATTTCCTGTAATGTTTACTCCAACTGGCAAATCATTTACAAATCCATTTGGAATCGTAATGCTTGGAAATCCACCAAAATTTCCTATTTGAAGATGTTCTTCTAAGACAGTTGTATCTTCCTTTAAAATGTCGTTTGATCCATCTAGTAATTTAGCTGGTCCACTTCCAACTGGCATGATTAGCCCATCATATTTTTTAAATAGTTTTTTCATTTCATCAACAATTAAACGACGTACTCTTTGAGCATTTTTAAAATATTTTTCTTGATTTTCTTTTTGTAAAACATAAGATCCTATTATAAAACGTCTTTTAATTAAAGGTGAGAATCCTTTTGTTCGATAATCTTTCATCATTTCTTTATAGTTGTTTCCTTCACCACGAGGTCCAAAAATAAAGCCGGTTAAATTAGACATATTACTTGTTGCTTCAGCACATGAAATGACCACATATACTGAAGGTAAAGCATTTAAAAGTTTTTGATCTACAGAAACAGATTCAACAGTCATTCCTAATTCTTCACATTTTTTAAGTGTCTCTTGAAAATTTTGCAAATGTTTTTTTAATTCTTCATTCGCATTTGGATAATTTTCAAGATCACATATTTCTTTAATATAAAACAATTTTTTTCCTTTTACAGAATCACTTAAATTTTCATATAAGTGAATATTTGAAGAATCCCATGTAGTCATATCATTTTTATCGAGGCCTTTCATCGCGTCCGTTACGATTGCTGCATCTTCGACACTTCTTGTTAAGACACCACAGTGATCCAAAGAGGAAGCAAAAGGAAAGAGTCCATATCTTGAAATCATACCATAAGTAGGTTTATAGCCCACTATTCCACAGTAAGCAGCTGGTTTTCTTATTGAATCTCCTGTGTCGCTTCCTAAAGCATATGGATAAACTCCCGCGGCAACAGACGCAGCAGATCCTGAAGAAGAACCTGCACACATTCTTTCATAGTCCCATGGGTTATGAACAATTCCTGTATGCCCAGTTGTTCCAGTTCCGCCCATTCCAAATTCATCTAAAACTGTTTTAGCTACAGCAACGGCTCCATTTTTCTTTAAATTTTCAACTGCTGTTGCATCAAAAAATGGAATGTAATTTTTTAAAGTATTACTTGATCCAGTAGATAAAATTCCTTTTGTTGAATAGTTATCTTTTACTCCATAGGGTATCCCCGATAATAATTCATCTGTTACTTCTTGTGGCTTTGCGTCCTCGATAATTGTAACAAATGCATTTGTTTTTTCTTGAATTTTATGAGCTTTTTCTAAAGATTCTTTTATTAAATCGGCACTTGTAATTTCTTTTCTTTTTAAAGCTTCATGAATTTCTACAATTGTTTTGTTCATATATTCCATATTAATCCACCACCTTTGGTACTGCTACTTCTCGATCGGTTCTGTCTTCACAGTTTTGTAATAATTCTTCTATTGGAACAGATTCTTCACAAACATCGTCTCTTAACTCAAAAACAAAATCATCTAAAGCATGAGTCATTGGCTCTACTTTTTCAATATTTGGAATTTCATTAATCTTGTTAATATTTTGATCAATTGTTGCAAATTCTTCAAAAACCATTTTCTTTTCTTCGTCAGTTAAACCAATCATTAATAAATCGGCTAGCTTTTCTACTTTTTCTTCTGTAAATTCCTTATTCATTTGTATCATCCTTTCCTATTCGTAATCCTAGTTCATCTAATTGCTCTTTTGAAAGATAACTTGGAGATCCCATCATTTGATCTTCCCCTTGAGCATTTGTTGGAAATGCTTGTACTTCTCTTAAATTTTTTTCGTCTTTGATTAGCATTAAAATTCGATCTATTCCCATCGCCATTCCTCCATGAGGTGGACAACCGTATTTAAATGCTGTAAAGATTGATTTAAAACGATTTTCAATTTCATCTTTTTGATATCCAACAATTTCAAATCCTTTACGTAAGGCTTCTAAATTATGATTGCGAATTGCTCCAGAAGCCATTTCATAGCCATTGCAAACAAAATCGTACTGATAAGCTAATATATTTTCCAAATCTTTTAAGTCATAATCGTCAAAGTTATGAGGTAAGCTAAATGGATTATGAGCAAATTCATATTTCTTTGTTTGTCTATCGTATTCAAACATTGGAAAATCATTAACAATACATAATTTCAATTCATTTTCATCCATTAGATTTAATTTTCTTCCGAGTTCAATTCGAATCATTCCAGCTAATTTTCTGGCCATTTTAATATTACGATCGGCGATAAAGAACATAACAGAGTTTGTTTTCATCGAAAATTTTTGAATAAGTTCTTTTCTTTCTTCATCCGATAAAAATTTATCAATAGGTCCTTTTAAAGATCCATCTTCTAAAAGTGTTAAATATCCTATACCAGGCATTCCAATTTTTGAAGCATAGTCTACTACTTCATTAAACCATGAATTTGATTTTTTGCCAATACCGTCTACAACTATTACTTTAATCGTGGCTTTTTTAAACGGATTAAAGGTCGTGTTTTTTAAAGTTTCAGTAGCATCTTCAATTATTAAAGGATTTCTTAAATCGGGTTTATCCGTTCCATATTTTTCCATTGCTTCTTGATAAGAAATTTTGGCGAATGGAGGTTTAGAAACAACTTTTTTAGTAAATTTTGAAAATACTTCATAGAAGATTTTTTCTCCAATTTGTAGAACTTCTTCTTCTGTTGCAAAATTCATTTCCATATCTAATTGATAAAACTCAAGGGTTCGATCATGTCTTGTATCTTCATCGCGAAAACAAGGGGCGATTTGGAAATATTTATCAAATCCTCCAACCATGAGAAGTTCTTTATATATTTGAGGAGCTTGAGGCAATGCATAAAATTTTCCTTTAAATTTTCTTGAAGGTACGACAAAATCTCTAGCTCCTTCTGGCGAAGAAGCAGTTAGTATTGGAGTTTGTACTTCTGTAAATCCTAGATCTACCATTTTATTTCGTAAAAAATGAAGAACATTGGATCTCAATAAAAAGATTTCCTTGACTTTTTGATTTCGCATATCTAAATATCTATACTTTAATCTCGTTTCTTCATTTACATTTTTACTTGTCATGATTTCAAAAGGAAGTTCATGTAAAGACGGACTTAATATTTCTAATTTGTTTACTAATAGTTCAATTTCTCCAGTTTTTAGACGAGGGTTGTATGTATCTTCGCTTCTTTTCCGTAGAGTACCCGATAATGTAATTACAGATTCTTTGGCTAGTCCTTTAAATAACTCATCATCATTTGAAACGGTTTGTAGAGTTTCTGTCGTATCTCTTAAATCTAAAAAAAGGACTCCTCCATGATCTCTTATGTTTTCAATCCAACCACTTACTGTAATTTCTTCGCCAATCATTTTTGAAGAAAGTTCGCTTATTTTATGTGTGTAATATTTATTCATTTAAAAGCCTCCTGGTTTATATTTAATAAAAAAGACCTATACGTAAGGGCGATTTTTGGTCGCGGTACCACCTTACTTATAGGTCTTAATATTTTATCGAATTTCTCCGTCTTAAGTTCTAAAGAACTGTTTTTCCAATATACATTAATAGGCATTTTCAGCTTCTAGCCATTCTCTAAAATTAAGAGGTATATTGTACTCGTTTCTTCCTTAAGAAAACTATTATTATTTTAAAATACTTTTTTTCATTAGTCAATTCTTTTCTACCAAGAAAAACAAAAAGGAAGCTTTTTGCTTCCCTTGTTTGTTTTTAATTAAACTAATTCTACTTCAGCGCCAGCTTCTTCAAGTTGAGTCTTAATTTGATTAGCTTCGTCTGCTGAAATGTTTTCTTTAACATTTCCACCGTTGTCAGCTAAAGCTTTTGCTTCAACTAAGCCTAATCCTGTAATTTCTTTTAATAATTTAATTACATTGATTTTGCTTCCACCAGCATTTTTAAGAACTACAGTTTTTGTAGAACTTTCTTCAGTAGCAGCTCCGGCAGCAGGTGCAGCAGCAACTGCAACAGCACTAGGATCTACTCCAAATTCTTCTTTCATTGCATCTACTAATTCTTTTACTTCAAGAATAGTCATTTCTTTTAAAGATTCAATAAATTCTTCTTTTGTAATTTTTGCCATTTTTCTTCTTCCTTTCTAATTTTCTTCTTTACCTTCTGCATATAAGTTTAAGGCAATAGATAAGTTGCGAACGTGTTCCATCATACCAGCAGCAAGCATAGTAAGTAATCCTTCTCTTGAAGGGATGGAAGCATATTCATTAATTGTAGCTAAATCGGCTACTGAACCACTGATGATTCCTACACGAATTTCTAGTTTTTCATGATCTTTTGCAAAATCTGCTAAAACTTTAATAGGTTCTAAAAGATTTTTACCAAAAAGAATCGCATTTGGGCCTTCTAAAAAGCCTTCGAAATTGATGTTTAGTTCATCTAGGGCTCTTTTTAAAAGAGTATTTTTGTAAACTTTAACAGTTGCATCTGCTTCTCTTAATTTTACTCTTAACTCGCTTAAGTCAGCTACAGTCAAGCCTTGATATTGAAAAAGAATTACAGATTCACTGTTTTTAATATTGTTCACAATATTGTTTACAATTTCTTTTTTGGCATCAAGAATTTTTGTACTAGCCATTTTTCTTCCTCCTTTACTTATTTATCTAAAAAAGCTCATCCGATTTGGACAAGCTTAAAACGAACGTTTTTTAAGTGTCCCTCGGCAAGATGATTAAGGCATTGCCCCTTGCTGTCTTCGGTTTGGCTTTTCTAGCGTTTATTATAATTCAATTTAAATTAAATGTCAAAAGAATTTTGATCTACTTTAATTCCAGGACCCATAGTTGTTGAAACACTAATAGATGTGATAAATTTTCCTTTTACAGATGCTGGTTTCATTCTTGCAATTGTTTTTACAGCAAATTCTAAGTTTTCTTCTAATTTTTTAGCATCAAAAGAAACTTTTCCTAGAATTCCATGAATGTTTCCATATGAATCTGTTCTAAATTCAATCATACCTTTATTAATGTCTTCAATTGCTTTAGCTGGATCTGGTGTAACGGTATTGGTTTTAGGGTTTGGCATTAAACCTTTTGGACCTAATAATTTACCGATTTTACCAAGTTCTGGCATCATGTCTGGTGTTGCAACAATGACATCAAAATCAAACCAATTTTCTTTTTGAATTTTTTCAATCATGTCTTTATCACCAACATAGTCAGCACCAGCTTCTCTAGCTTTGTCAGCTGCAGCACCTTTAGCTATAACTAAAATACGTTTTGTCTTTCCAGTACCATTTGGAAGTACTAAAGAACCACGTAATTGTTGATCAGCTTTTTTAGGGTCAACATTTAATTTGATTGCAAAATCAACTGTGCCATCAAAATTGGTAATAGATGTTTCTTTGGCAAGTTTGATTGCTTCTTCAACGCTGTAAAGTTTAGTCTTATCAACTAATTTAGCAGCTTCCACATATTTACGACCAAATTTTTTCATTATTTCCCTCCTAACTGTGGTTTATTAGCGGACTTTTTTCTTTATTAATTTTCTTCAGTTTCTTCTTCGTCTTTACCTTTGCCAATTACTTCAACTTCGGCAGATGTTTCTTCTTTTACTTCTGCTTCCATTTCAGCTAATTCTTCTTCACGTTTTTCTCTTTCAGCTTCTTCTTTGGCAGCTTCTTTAGCTTGTTCAGCTAATTCGGCATCATTAACTCCTTTAATTGCAATACCCATATTTCTTGCTGTACCTTCTACAATATTCATTGCCTCTTCAACAGTATATGCATTTAAGTCAGGTAATTTTGTTTCAGCAATTTTTCTAAGATCATCTTTTGTAATGGTAGCAACAACTTCATTTGCACCTTTCTTGCTTCCTTTTTCAATTTTTGCAACTTTTTTAAGTAAGAAAGCAGCTGGCGGAGTTTTTAAGACAAAATCGAAGCTTCGATCATCATAGATAGAAATCTCGCATGGAACAACATCTCCCATTTTATCTTTAGTTGCATCATTAAATTTTTGACAAAAATCTTGAATGTTAATACCAGCAGGTCCTAAAACAGTACCAACTGGTGGTGCAGGATTTGCTTTTCCAGCAGGAATTTGTAATTTTACTTTTTTAACGACTTCTTTTGCCACGAAAACCCACTCCTTTCTTTGGAATTTTTTAAGTTTCTACGTGTAAGTGGTCTTGGGCAAGTCCGCATGACTCCCTCCCACTTCAATGCAATTATATCAAAACATATAAATGCAATATGATACTAACATAAAATTTTATAATTGACAAGTCATTTTTTGCTTTATATACATAAAAAAAGGCGGATTATTTGCTTAAAGTAAACTCTCCATCCTAAATAATAATCTATTTTATCACATATGGATCACTAGAGGTTCCAATACCACTTGAAATTTCCACATTTCCATTTAGATTTATGACTGGACGCACACCAAAGCTGTCCGTCACATAGTTATCGCCGAGATTGCCGGCACCGTTCACAAACCAAACTCGAGCTGCAGACTCGTGTGAGTTGAAAAAGATAGGCGAAAGCGACCAGTAGCTTTGACTTGAATATGTATAAACTAGTCTGTTTAAATAACCATTACTCATTCCCGCATAAGCTAATTCATCACTGGTTATAAGTCCAACCGGATAAGTTAAAGCTTGGTTTCCTTTTGTGTTGCTTACTGTAAACAAGTCGTTTTGATTTGGACAAAGAAGACTCGGAGTATGATTTGTATATCTTTGATATGGTCCATAGTAAGTAGTTGAAGTTAAGCTTACTCCATCTCCACTTGTAATGCTGCGATCGTTACAAAATCCTGAATCGGCTATATAACTACTTAATCCTTTATCTACTATGTTTGTTTTATACCAACTGTCTAACTTAGTTTTGATTGTACTATCCTTCTCATTTTTGATATTTAATTCATAACTTTGATTTATGGTATTTCCATACATAAATCCTACATAAGCTGGACTGTTGTTTATATTATTAAAAGAACTTGTTCCAATGCTTAAACCACTTCCAGTTGCATTTGGTGTTGTTCCGGCATATAAAAGTCTTACAGATCCGTCTCCATTTAAACGAATGATTCTCCAGTAAGCATTAGCAAAATATACATAATTGTTAGACACACTTCCTCGGTAATAGTAAGTCTCTCCATCGGCATCTGTTCCTACATATAATCCTCGATCGGACTTATCACTTTCTCTTTCACTTTGGGTATACGCATAGGCAGTGATTCGCCATCTTGTTTCAGATCCACTTTGATACTCTTCAGCACTTAATATTTTATACATCGTTGTACAGTTTGTTGGTCGCCAGTAATTAGGATTACCTTGATCGTTGTAATTCATACTTCCTACACATGTATAATAATTTCCACTTGCATATTCTTCATTGGAAATATCCGTATAATTTTTATAATCACTACTTGATCCATAGTTTCTTATATAGTAGTAACCGGTTTCTGAATTAAACTCATAACTTGTTCCGATATATTGGGAAGTATTGGTAGTCGATGTGGATGTTGTATTGGCATGAACTTCATCCCATATGATAATTGGAGCAGTTTGAGTAAAATCTGGAGTTTGTTTCTTTTTAATTTGTTCTTTGGCACTTTCGACACTTGAGGATTGATATTCATTTACTAACATGGCATCGGCTAAAGTGTTAAAGCCTTGCTCTATTGGTTCATATTTTGTTGCACTTCCTGTAACTACGATTTTACTTTTAAAAGCTTTATTCATTGTCTCTTCTATGGCCGGTGTATCATAATCCATCCATATTCTTAAGTTATATGTGATTTCTTCATTTCCAGATAGGTTTCCTTTTTGAAGGATTCTACTTTCTTGATATCCTTCTAAGTTCGTTTCTTCATATTGATTTAATGTTTGAATTGCATTGTAATCTAAAACGGCTGCAACATACCTACTATCCAAGGTACTTGTATCTAATATACCTAAGGATACTTCATAACTTACAAAGGAATCACAAGTATTTTTGATTGTAAAAGTATATGGAGTAGAATCCATTCCTTCTTCATCACTAATTGGATAAGCATCACTTAATAAAATTCCATTATTTGCTTCTTCTAATTCAATATTTAAACATTTTGTAGAGGCTTGGTTTTCTTTTGTTTGTTTTACGGATAATTGCCAATAGGCAAAAGAAACTCCTATAACTACACTAAAAAGTAGAAGAAGACTTATACACCCTAAGGCCTTGTATAATATGGTGTGTAAATTATAGATTTGCATACCATATTTTTTAATGGGAAAAAGGAGGAAAAAAA
>CALVOC010000023.1 GCA_944350145.1 uncultured Bacilli bacterium | reverse complement strand
TTTCCCAATACATTATTCCACCCCCACGTCTTAATAATAGAATTTTTCTCCTGAAATTAAGAAGAAACTATTAATTATGATAATGGCGTGTAAAATAAGTTGCACATACCACATATCTAGAAGTTCAATATAGGAATCTGTTCCTAATAGAAATTGCATAGCCATGACAAGTAAGAACAAGGCTAAACCAAAAGTAATAAATCTTCGATGAAATTCTTTTCGATCGATTTGATCTCGGTAAACCCCTTCTACTAAGGCATCGATATCCAATGACATATTTTCTAGAGCTTGACCAGAGTCTTTAGCTCCTTCTTTGGTTATTTGTAAAAACAATTGATTCATATTTTTTACCATATAATATGGGTATTTATGATTAAAAAATTCAATTGATTCATCAATTGTTCCGTTTTGGTATGACATATCAATCATTGTTTTCACGTCTTCTAAAACTGGATTTTCTAAGATTCCTGAATCTCTTACACCCTCCAAAGATTTTACAAAACTTTGAGTTGTATTGAACTCCATGATAACGTTGGTTGTATAGATTTGAATTTGTTCAAAGATAAATTCACTATAAACTTTTTGACAACGCAGATAAGCTAAATATGGGATAAAAGCAATCGCGATTAAGCAGTATATGATTGAAATGATGATATTGTAAAAATACAAATAAGTAATTCCAAAGGATACAACTGCAAAAATAATTACTTGAGTCATGTATTGTCTTGGAGTATATTCTTGACCTAATTCTTTGGTTTTTGCTCGAACCTCTTTAAAACTATATGGAGCATATTTATCATATATTGAAGTTGCTTGAGTTACAAAAAATTTATAAATATTATCTCCATTATTAAATCTGTAAGTTAGAGCAAAAACTGCTAGGGCAATTAATAGTATTAACTCAATCATTTCAATCCCTTCCTTCTTTTATAACGTTTCAATTTGATCGTTTAATTTTGGCATTTGTGGTTCTTCTTTTTTCGTCTCTAAATGAAAAATATCATCGTCAAGTACAATTCCACTGATTCCTAAATAATCTTTTAAATA
Source organism: uncultured Bacilli bacterium (assembly GCA_944350145.1). Classification (GTDB taxonomy): domain Bacteria; phylum Bacillota_I; class Bacilli_A; order RF39; family UBA660; genus Ventrenecus. Next base: position 14,027 of record CALVOC010000023.1, on the reverse strand, counting down.
TTTTGTAGGATTATTCATAGTAATTTCACCTGTTAAAGTTTTTTTATAAATAGTATTTACCTGCGGTTTGTTATTATCGTCGACATAAAATTCACATACTTCTAGGATTTCACGTTGAAAACGGCCTAATTCTTTACTCATATATCCTTTAACATAAATGCCTAATTGAACATAACGATGAATGGTCGTTACAAATTGTTCAACATCGATATTACTTTCAATAAGAGCAAACATACGCATTGGAATTAAGCTCGCTTTATCTGAGTGAATTGTTGAAAGAATATGGTGTCCTGAAGAAATCGAGTTACGAACTGCCATAACTGCTTCAGCACTACGAACTTCAGATAGCAAAATCCAAATTGGGTTTTGTCGCATACAAGTTACTAGTACATCAGAGTAACTGGCAATGTTATTGGTTTTCATGGCAACAATATCTCGATGAGGAAAAATTCGGTCCAAATGCAACTCTAGAGTATCTTCAATAGTGATAATTTTTTCATTTTCTTTAGTATGGGAAGCAAGATACTTAACAAGCTCTGTTTTACCTGAACCAGTTTCACCACTCACGATAATGTTGGCATGTCCTTCTACACATTTTAATAGAAAATCTAATAAATCAGCTGAAACATATTTTTCATTGATTAATTTTTCACGATTCAAACGAATTTTAGCTGGCGTTTTACGAATAACACAAGCTATTCCATTAGTTGCAATGGATTCATGAATAAAATTCAAACGTAATTCGGCACTTTCAGCATCCAAAAATGGATGTGCCATATTAAATGTTTTTCCCATTACATTGGCACATTGGAAAGCAAGTTTTTCCATTAAAGCATTGTTAATTTCAGGGCGATTTGCTTGATAAACACCCTTATCTAGGGATTTTAACCAAACTTGTCCTCCATTACTATAAGAAATATCGGTAATATTATCTTCTTTTAAAAATTCTTCTAAAGGTCCAAAATCCAATTGAGAAAAGACCGCATCATTCATGAGAAACACCCCATTTCTTTATTCTTCTTGATTGTTATCTTCATTTGTATTTTCATTTGACGTAATTGTATCTTCTGGTATTGTTGCAGATTTTGATAAAATGTAATTTCTAACTGTTTCACTAGCTACTTTTGTTTCACCTGGATTCGCTGTATATGATTTGTTACGTGGTACAGCCTCTAGTTCACCTACAGCTTGTGCTTTTATTAATAGACTATAAAGTTCATCTGGAACGGCAAACAACAATTCACTTGGAGTTGTTCCACCAGAATTTTCCAAAGATTCGGCTTTATTATCTCGAACATCTAGTACTTGGATACTTTCGATAAGATTTGCATAAATGATTTTATTTGTATCGTCGTTTCCTCTAAACCACAAATCGATATAATCGTTTTTATGAATAGAGTTTCCATAAGTACTAGCTGAATCTACAGACAATGAGAAAACTGTGTATCCATCTTTAATATCATTTAATACATAGTCTGGAGATAAGGAAGGATCGGTAACATCCCCCTCATAAAACAAGCCATTTTTTGGAATGTTATTTCCATAAGTTACTTCTTTTCCAATTAAATCATCGCGATCGGTAATTAAATTGGTTGCTCTACTTAAAACATCGCTGTTTACTTCTATGTATCCTATATCTTCAGCTGTGATTATATGTCTAGCTTCTAACTCTACTTTGGCATATGGAACCGTTTGGGGATTAATTTTAGATTCAACGCGGTAGTTGTAACCAACATATAAAACAACTAACCCAATTACAACACAAAGAATTGTAACTGTATTTTTATTGCTTATGAAACGTTTTAGTTTTGTTAAAAAAGCATTCATCTTATTCATCACCTCCGGTTACCGTATTTGTATTTGCATCATTCATCATGGCTGTCTGTGATAAAATGTAATTTTGAAGATAAGTACTTGCAATTCTTGTTTCGCCTGGATTTGAAGAATAAGATTTATTTCGTGGAACAGGAACCAATTCTCCTATTTCACTTGCATTATTAATAAGTGTTCTTAATTCATCTGGTACTGCAAACACTAGATATTTTGGAGTTCTAGATTCAGCACCTGTTTCAAATACAGAATATCCACTGCTATCATCTACTGATAAAATTTTAATACTTTGAATAAATTTACCATACATAAAACGATTTGTTGAATCTCTACCTTTAAACCATAAATCAATATAGTTTCCAGGATACATTGCATTTCCATAAGTTGTATGGAAATCTACTTCAATTGTAATTGGTGAATATCCATCTTCCATATCCATTATTTTTGAAGCATTTTCTTCATTTTCTACTGGATCAGCTACATCTGTTTGAAAGAAAAAACTGTATTGTTGAACTGTATTTCCATAGGTAACTTCTTTACCAATTAATTGATTCGCATTTCGAATAACATTAGGCATTTTAGCAACTACGGAACTTGCCACATCCACATATGCAATATCATCTTTAGTAATAGTATGTCTAGATTCTAATACTTGTTTTGCATAAGGAATAGATACGGGCTTTGTTGCTGAACTCACTCGCCAATTGTATCCCACATAAAGCACTAGAATACCTGCTAGTACACAAATAATTGTTACTGTATTTTTGTTTTGAAAAAATCGCTTGATTTTTACTAGTATATTTCCCATTTCTATTCCTCCTTATTTTACTAGTCGTATCTAATAAATGTATGATCAACAGAATTGTATAGGTCTTCACATAAATATTCTACATCGCCTCTTAAGAAGTCATCTTCATCATAATTATATTTAGAAGCATAGTACATGATCATTTTATCAACAAAATCATTATAATCAGTTAATGTATATTGAGTGCCGTTTCCAATAGATTCAGCTGTATAGAAGTCATCTTCATTTTCATTTAAAATTTCTCTTAATTGGGAAGTAGTAGCAGAACCTAACGGATATTCTCCTTCTTCATATTCAGTACCTGTGTTTCCACCAGAATTTGAGCCTGAATTATTGCTACCATTTGCACTAGATCCACCTGAACTAGTACTTCCATCAATTGTATTGTCCGTACTTCCACCGGCAGTTACAGCTCCATCAAGTTCTAGTATTGCATCGACTTCATTGATAATATCAAATGACGTTGAATCTGAAGCAATGGTATAACTAGAAGTTTGAGTTGTAACACGAACACTTACTTTTGGTGGTGCTTCATAGATTGCATAAAAATCAATTTTATAAGTATTTAAAGCAACATTTTCAGCAAATCTTCTAATAAAGCTTTCAACAAATTTTTCGCGATTAATTTTTAGTTCGCCACTTTGACGGTAGTAAGCGAGGTCAACGGCATCAACCATTGAAGCCTCGGTTACTTCTTTTATCAAATAATAGTCTTGTGTATTTGTAGTAGTAAGATTAGATATTAACATCATAACAACAATTACAAAAATGCCTAATAAAATTATCCAGTATCCCCAATATGATTCTCTCATATCTAATCACCTCTTATTTCCATGCCGGACCAAGTCCGTTTGTAATACATCTACCGTTAGGACAATAATCTGTATTTGAATATAATGTCCAACTACTATTATCGTTTGGATTTGGTCTTACAACATTGCTTGCATAATTTCTTGAATTATCCAATAAATCTAAGAAACGACTCTTACATTTTACTGAATATTGTTTACCATTTATAGTTTCTGTTTCACAGTAGATCGCTGAATCTTCACCATTAATTACTTCTGGTGTCCGGTTATTTGTATAAGATCCGGCTTTATCATTATATTCACGAATATTCTTTAAGTTGGTTGGTGTTAAAGTATAAGAATATTGTGGTGTTTCATAAATGGTTTCACCGTTTTCTTCTATTTCTTTTCTTGTTTGTTCAGCTTTAGATGTAGCACTCCAGTTATAACCAATATCCCGGCTATTTGGGAATAATCTATTTAAAGAAACTGTACGATAACTATAATTAGAATTTTCACCGTCAAAAATACAGTTTGGACATTCTAAGATACAATGACCGTCTTCACAATCATCAAATTCACAATTGCCATCATCATCACAAGTGAAATCACAACCTGGACAGTTATTTAAGTAATGACATACGTATCCACCGTCGGTAGTAGAATTTGAACCACCAGAACATTTATATTTTGAATCTAATTCATTATATTTTGATAAAACATCAACTGTAATGCTATTACTTGTTTCATTGTCAATTAAACGACCTAAGCCATTTTCGCCAACAATACTATTTGATTGACCAATATTTCCAAAAGTAAATTTGAATGGGAAAACACCTGTTTTTTGAATCAATGAAACTGGAATAGCTCCTTCTGGTAAGTTTGTCCATAAATAATCTGGAGTATTTGGATCATCGTCTACTTTTACAGTTCCATATTGTGTATAAGTAGAAAATCTATCTGCTACACGATAAGTTGCATCATGAGTTTTCGTTTTACGAATCCATTTAGCTGAACTTACAGTATAATTTTTATGAGTACATCCATTATCGTCGCAAGTTAATACAGATTTCGTAGTTGTTGGAATAGATGAACTTGATCCAGATTGACACTCATATTTATCATTGGTATCACCTGTACAATACATATAATTTGAAGACTCATTATCTGAAACTTTGTCAAATTCTCCACTCATGCTCTTAATGTAATCTTCATTATAAGTAAATTTTACAGTTGGATTAAATTCCATATCGTTATCCCAACTTGTATCAGAAGTTGATGAAGCATCTTTTATATCGCTAATATTTGTATTTGTGCCATTTGTTATTGCTCCTGTACAACTATTATATTGAGAAATAATTGTATTCAGGGCATTAATTTTTTCTTTTAATGTTGCTAGTGCTTGATTTGCTCTTTCTCGGAACACAGGTATTTGTGATTCACCATTTCCCTCAGAACCTGTACATCCACAAGTCCAACAACTTCCTCCACCATCAGTTATTTCAGATTGATGAGCGGTGTATGTTGTTCCATCGTAGCGATATGCTGTATAATCCCACTCATGGTGATAGATTGTCCATGATCCTGAAGCATTACAATGTTCTACACACCGTGAACATGTTGAAGGCGCATCCGGAGTTCCACATTCGTATGATTCTTCGTTTGTACAACCATGATCCGAATCTGTGTCCGTAGTTGTCCATTCATGACTAGAATTCGTTCCTTCTTTCCAATGATTATATTCATTCCAAGCATCAATTACTGCATGTTGTGCTGCTTCCAAATCTTCATTAAATTTTTCTTCATCAATTGGCATATTAGGATCATCAGCACTACTTATGTAGCAATCTCTTTTTCCGGAAATTGAAGTTGATAATGTAAAGTATCCGCCACTTGTTGAATATTGAGCTGTTGGAAGATCAAAATCATAAGATTCTGAGCACCATACTTTACAATATGGGTTATTGCTTAATTCATTTGTCGCTTCATAAGATTCATCTCTTGCATCTTTATTTCCTATTACACATTTTTTTATTTGATCAACTACGTTTGAATTGTTACAATTTTTTCCTGTTGTTGCAATATCGCTAATGTATCCGGAAGCAACATCTTCCGTATTAAAGTCATCACAATCTGAAGGAATTGTTACAACTGGATTACATAGACAATCTTTAATATATTCATCTTCATCGCAAGGTTCACCATCTTCACAGTAATGTTGATCTCCGACAATTTCACAAACGTGTTTTTCTTCTTCTGGAGGATTTGTACAAACACTTGCATCTGGGCAATTATATTGATTTGCTTTATTTGTATCAGTTATTGGGAAAGTTATTGTATTTTGTAAAACTCCATTTTTATATTCTTGATATTTGTAATTTCCTGTATATTTTCCTGAAGCATCTACTTCACATTGACAAGCATTTGTGAAAACGTTGTGTGAAGATCCGCCTCCGCCTCCACCACCGTTACTTCCGGTAGTTCCAGTTCCAATGCTTGGTTTAATGCTTCCTTCTCCAACAATTAGCATTCTTTGATAAGTTTCACCACTGCCATTTAATATCATCATATTAGCTGTTGAAGATCTTACATCATAATATGCAGTATTAATTTTTAATCCATAATCACCTTTTCCATTAGTTGTATCTATTTCAACTATATAATCTGCTTCTGATCCAGATATCTTATTAATGCTAGTAATTCTACATTGATATCCATTTCCACAGGTAACACTGAATTGATCCCAATAAATATTTGAAGGTGCTGAACCTTTAGTTTGCATTTTTATAGTATAATAAAGTTTATGTTGAGCCGGTATTTCAGCAGCTGAATTAATGGTTGCAGTTATATTCCATTGATCTGACCAAATTTCTCCTTCTTCAACTAATTGCTCAAAAGTTTTTGATCCTCCCCAAATATAGTTTCCAACTCTAGCGGCTTCCAAAAAAATTTCTCGTGCTTTTTGAACATCGGCATTTCCTTGAAGCCAAATTGGTCTTACATCTCCATTAGCTTGGTGCATAAACAAATCAAGTGCCTGTCCTGCTCCAGGATAAGACGTACCACTGTCTCCAGCACCAAAGTTCGTTGATAACCACCTAAATACTAATTCGCCTACATATCTGTCTCTTGATGATTCACTGCTGTAACCTTCTTCTACAAGCAATTGATAAGCTTTTGTTACTGCAACATCAAATGCTTGAGTTGCTTTCGAAGGATTGCTATCGGTTGGATTTATTATTCTTTCACATTTATAACTCATTCCTTGTGTAGGAGCCCTTCTTCCTGGACTTAAGCAGTAAGTTTTACCAGCTCTACTTCCATCGCTATTTTGAGTTCCATAGAAATTCATTCGATAAATTCCTGCTCCACTCATATCTTCTTGGCCTTCACGCAAAATTGTATAAGTAGCATCTCCACAAACGAATATTTCGTCAGCCATTGCCGCCTTAACTTCGATAGGTACTAATACACAAAGCATTAATCCAATTATTAACTTAATACACTTTCTCATAACACTTTTCTCCTTTTTCTTATAATAAGTACCACAGCTACTCCAACCCCAATTAATAAAACTACACTAGCTCCTATTATAATAAAAGTTTGATATTTTTCCCAAAAATTTTCTTCCGATTGTTCTTGCCCTTCTTCTTTCTTTTTTCCTTCCTCAAAATATTTTTGCAGCTCTTGGCCTATTTCTTCATCTGAAACATTTACATCGGACGTTACATATTCTTGGCAATAATATTTATCTGTTAAATAAAGACAAGCCGTGGAATCATGATAAGAATTCTTTTTAGGAGTTACTACTGAAAACTTATTTAATTCCGTTCCATAGCAATCTTGATTTTCTGCATACACAGTTATCTCATAATTTCTAATATTATTTGTATCTGGAATTCTATATGTGTAGGTTCCATCTGTTGTATCTGCATATGTAATTGTAAAGGTTTCAATTCCTAAATTTTTTTCTTTTACCACAACATAAATTGAATCTGTTATGTTTCGAATCTCTAATTCAATTGCACTCATTAAACCATATTTAGAATCCTGTCCCATTTCTTCTTCTGGAATTTCACTAGGATCCATTCCGACAATTTCATTTTCATTTTCGTCCACAACAATTGTTTTTGTTTCATAATTTGCATTCACATTATAAGCATAGGTCATTAGCTGAACTTGAGTTTCATAATCACACTCGGCATTTGCCGTAATTACGAAGCTCAAAAAACATAGGACACAAAATAGTATCATTTTTTTCTTTTGCTTCATTTTTTTCACCAACCTAATCATTCATTATCTATAATTTTATCACAACACTTTTTCTATTTCAATTATTTGTTTAAACCTTTTTTTAAATTGATATTCTTTCTTATTTATGTTATATTTTTTTAGTAGGATGTGATGACATGGAAAACATTAAAAAAAACAATTATTTTGAATTAGGAAAAGCTTTTTTACTTATTTTAAGTTATCTTTTTATAATTCCAGAAATCATTGCTCTTTTGTTTTATAATTTAAATTTAGATTTACATAATCTAACCATTAATTTAATTGCCAATGTTTTGGTTTATGTTTGTATTTTTATTCTTGTTCTTTTTGTTTATCGAAAAACTATTTTTAAAGAATTTATTGATTTTTTTAAAAATTTCAAAAAGTTTAGTAAAGTTAGTTTAAGTTATTGGGTTAAAGGTCTTGTTTTTATGCTTTTAACGAACTCTATTGTTATTGCAATTACTGGTGGAATTGCCGCGAATGAAGCTGGAAATCGATCTAATATTTTAACTTTTCCTATTTTTTCTGTTTTGTCAATGGCTGTACTTGGCCCATTTTTGGAAGAAGTATTATTTCGTAAAGGATTTAAGAATGCTTTTAAAAAGGAAACAACTTTTTTAATTGTAACTTCTTTGTTATTTGGAGGTGCTCATTTGTTTGCATCTTTTGCAGGAATGAATTTAAATGAAATGTTACAAAATTGGACTCAAATACTTTTTATTATTCCTTATGGTGGATTTGGATATTTTTTTGGAAAAGCTTATTTAGAAACAAACAATATTTTTACAAGTGTTTTAGCTCATATGTGTCATAATACCTTATCGGTTTTATTAGTTTTAATTGGGGTATAATATGGAAGAACAAGTTACTTTAGAAACTGAAAAGAAAAAATTAGGAATTCTTCCTAAAATATTTATTGCCATCACGATTGTTTTAATTCTTTTAGCTTGTTATATGTTTTTACTAGAGCCAAAACTTTTGATTACCCGTGAATATGCCGTTGTAAATGAAAGCATTCCAGATTCTTTTAATGGATTTAAAATTGTTCAATTTTCTGACATTCATTTTGGAAGAACTACAAATGAAAAAGAAGTTCAAAAAGTTGTTCAAGAAATAAATCTTCAAAAACCTGATCTTCTTGTTTTTACAGGTGATTTATTTGATTCTTATATTAATTTATCTGAAGATAATGTAGAATTTTTAAAAACAGAACTTGCTAAAACAACTGCAACTATCGGAAAATATGCCATTTTTGGCGACAGTGATTATTTGAATATTTCTCTTTATGAAGAGATTATGAAAGAAGCTGGTTTTACTATTTTAACAAATCAAAATATTCCTATCTATTATGAAGGAACTACTCCTATTTATTTAAGTGGAATTCCTACTATTTCTCAAGGAAATCAAGATTTAACGAAAGCTTTTGTGAAAGAAAATGACGAGAAAGCTTATCAAATTTTATTAATGCATGAACCTGTTCTTTTTCAAGAAGTAAAATCAAAAAGTCAATTGGTTTTAGCTGGACATTCTTTAGGAGGACTTATTCGTATTCCTTTTGTAGGCGGAGTTTTTAAAAAGGAAAATATTGGAGAATATGACCAGGGAATGTATACAAGTGGTTCTTCTGTTATGTATGTATCTAACGGTATTGGAACAGAGGACCTTAGTGTTCGCTTTTTGAACATACCTTCTATTAATTTATATCGTTTATATAATTATTAAAAAACTATGATTTATTAAGAGATCATAGTTTTTAAATTTTAAAAATTTTGTTTTTACTAAAATAGAATATAATTCCCACAATTCCTATACCGATTGTCATGATTATAATTGGTAGGCTTGCTCCTGTTTGAGGATTTTCTACTAATCCACAGCTTGTAAGATACTCCTCTTTTGTTACTTCATATCCTTCTTTGTTGTAATACTTTCCATCTATTTCTTTACAAGATAACATACTTCGGTCTAGTTTTTCATTTTTAAAATAATCTTTATTATCTTGAAATTCTATACTTCTGATATCAAGAAAACCATTGGTTTCAAAAAATAAAGGATTTTCAGCTGGAGCATTTAAACTTTCTGTTACTTGAGTGCTATATCCTACTTTAATTGTAAAAGAAATATCTTTTTCATCATAAAGAATATCTTGATCCTCCTTTATTTGAGTTACATAAAAAGTATAATCTCCTGGAGCATTAAAAGTTAAATCTTTTAAGTTAAATAAACCGTTTTCGCTAGAAATTTCATATTCTTTTCCTTCAGCATCTTTTACTGTTGCTTTAAAGGTCATATTTTTTACATCTAAAGTATCTGAAATAATTGGAATTTCTTCTTCAATACTTATAGGATTATACTCATAAACATACACAGCACCAGTATTTGAAGAAGTTTGATAAAGAAAATAAGGATTATTTCCAATATCGAATTCCATTACTGTCAAAGTTCCGTTTTCTTCGCTAAAACAATATCTGCTACTGGATGAAAGATCTGTAAAAAAAACTTCATTAAGTCCATTTGGAGTAAAGATAGCATAGCTGTTTGAAGAAATGATTGGACTAGGTAAAGCTAGATCAAAAGTTTCACTTTCTTCGCCACTTATTATTTTTATTTTATTTTCTATTTGAAGGATATATCCATAAGTTGCGTTTAAACTAATACCTTTAATTTTTTCAGAAGCTGTGTAATCTTCTTTTTTTTCTAGTGTATCTCCATTGTAGATTTGAACTGTTGTTGTATCATTTACTAGATAGATTGAATTATTAGATATGTCATAAGCCATATCAGTAATATTTGTTCCTACTTTTATAGGATCCATTGCAAGTTTAAAATTTTCAAGATCATAGACTAATAAAGCTTGGTCTTTGTAAAATGCATCTCTTACCGCGACTGATTCTTTTTTTTCAGCTAAAACGACAATGTATTTAGTTGTTATTACCATATTTGTAAAAGTGTTATATCCATCTACTTCTTGTATTTCAAAGAGTTTTTTCTGGGGAATTTCTTTGCACTGAGTTACTTGGTTCGCGAATACATTGAGTGGCATCATAATTAATAAGAATAATAAAAATATAATTTTTTTCATTTTCTTCACCTTTCTAAATTCTAAAAATTTTGTTTTTACTAAAATAGAATATAATTCCCACAATTCCTAAACCAATTGTCATGATTAGAATTGGTAGGCTTGCTCCTGTTTGAGGATTTTCTACTAATCCACAGCTTGTTAGATACTCCTCTTTCGTTACTTCATATCCTTCTTTATTGTAATATTTTCCATCTATTTCTTTACAAGATAACATACTTCGGTCTAGTTTTTCATTTTTAAATTCCTTTTTTTCTTCTTCAAATATCACATCTTTAATATAAAGTGTTCCTTCTGTAAATATTTGAGTTGCTTCACCTTTAAGTTTCGCTTGATGACGAACTTGAATTGTAAAAGAAATATCTTTTGAGTCGTAAATTATGTCTTGATTGTCTTTTATTTGAGTTACATAAAACTTGTAATTTCCTGGAGCATTAAAAGTTAAATCTTTTAAGTTAAATATCCCATTTTCGCTTGTAATTTCATATTCTTTTCCTGTATCATCTTTTACTGTTGCTTTAAAAGTCATGTTTTTTACATCTAAAGTATCAGAAATGATAGGAATTTCTACTTCGGTTGTTATCGGATCATATTGAAGAACATAAACGGCTCCAGTGTTGAATCCTGTTTGATAAAGTAAATAAGGTGTTTCATTATCAAATTCTATTATTCTAAGGGTACCAGGTATGTCTTTTATAAAATAAATATGTGGACTTTGATTTACTAGAGATTCAAAATAAATTATATTATCCCCTTGTTTTAAATCATACTCTTCTACATCTTCTGGTAAGGTTTGGCTTACAAAATACCCATATTGATTGGCTGAAATGACACTTGGATCTGTAACATAATTCAGTTCTTTTTCCAAAACAAAGGTGTTATTTATTAATTCCGTAGTGCTTGATGTTGTGATAACAAATTGATTTGAGCGATAGGCTATTCCATATAATTCTTTGTCATATTTTATACTATCTTGCACTTCAAAGGTGTTTGGATCCATTTCAAAAAAATATTTTTCTTCACCTGTTAAGAAAATTTTGTTGGATAATGGACTATAAGTTAAATCTCTAAACTCATGTTCGAACACGATTGGGCCTGCAACTCGTTCATAGGTTTCTTTGTCATAGATAAATAAAGCTGTAGGTTCTACTGGATCCACGGTATAAGTTGTTACCTCTTCTGTATAATCGGTTAAAATCACAAAATATTTATCTGTGATGGTCATGCTTTTTATCTTTGTAACATTTTCTAATTCATTTATATCAAATAGTTTTATTGGTTTTAATTCTTCTATATTCGTTGCAGTAGGATCCGTTCCTATCGCTTGAACACTTATTGGAACAAATAAGAAAAGAAAAAGAGTTAGAAAAAATTTGAATTTGTTCATATTATCCTCCATTCTTAATTTTATTTTACCATTTTTTTGTCAAGTTATGTGTTTTTTTGACATTTTCATATACATTTTATTTACAAAAAAAAGCATGGATTTCTCTCTATGCGGCTTTTGTATATTCTGTTAAATAATGAGCTACTTGTTTTTGCTCCGATTCTTCTTCAATGCTATAAAGCATTCCATTTTCTTCTCTTAAAACAATTGCTTCATTTTGTAATTCATCATTATCCAAGGCATTTAATAAAAAATAGTTTTTTCCTTCCAATGAAAACTTTTGAACTAATACATATTCTTTGCCTTCTATTTCAATGATATCTAAATTTTCTTCTTTCATTTTTCACCTTTTCATTTCTTCTGTACGTTTCATATTTACATCGCTTATTTGATAAAAACAAGCATCAGAAGTATAAATGCTTCTTACTTGTCCACCTATTTCTAAATAATAATTTATTTCTTCGTCGGAATGAACTTCTATTAATCCTTGAACTGGAACATCCATGAACACTCTTAAAATTGTTCTAGGCATATCTGGAGGATATAGTGGGATCCTTTGGGTTGGTTCTCCATCTAAACCGACATATTGATCTGTATAAGCATAAATATTGTAATTTTTTAATGTACAGGTTTTATTAAATAGATTCTTATCTTCATCATGAACTTCAACTTCTATTGGGGTTGTTTTGTCAATGGTGGTTGTCGTTTGGGCAATAAAAGTCGGATTTGTTTCCTTTTCTTTTCCTGGAGTTGCGATGACAGCAATTCCCATAAGCGAAACTAAGGCTGCTGTTGCAATCGATTTTCTTTTTGCAAGAACTTCTTGTTTTATTTTAGCACTGGCATTTTTAACCCAACGATAAACTTTTCCTTTAGAACTTTCTTCTTTTTTTTGTGGTCCTTCAATCGTTTCATTATATTCTTTAAATAAATTTTCTGTGATTGGTTTTCCTGTTTCTAATAAGGTGTTTATTTCATTTCGAAGTTGATATGTTTTTTCATTTTCTTCTTTTTTTTCTTCCATATTTTCTTCTTCTTTAACTGGCTCTACTACTAATGGCTTTTCTTCTTTTTTATTTTCCTTAACAAAATTTATTAAACTTCCTCTTTCTTTTCCTTTAACTACTAAAAAGTGCACTACATAGTTTCGATAACTTTCTAAATCCATGTTTGCTGAACATTTTTCTGGAATGTCTTTCGGATCTACTAAATTTTCTTGAGTTTCAAAAAGTTCTTGATAAAGTTTATTAATGCCTGGGTAGATACGATTTAATTTTGCAATATCCTCTATTAAACTTTCTTTATTAAGTACTAAATTATTAATTAATTCATTAAATGAAGTAACTAAACCGATTAACCATTGATATTTTTTACTATTGTCAAAGGATTTTTCATTTTCTTCCGTTGATTTTTTAGGATTCCAACCTCTATTTTCTAATTGTATTTTAATGAGACGACATTCTTTTATATAATCTTGATATTTTTCTTGCCATTTTATTATGCTAGGAAGTAAAATGTTTTTTTCTTGTGCTGTTGCTGTTTCATATTGATTTGCTAATTCTTCTAAAGTGTGTTCAATATTTTTCATTCCTTCTTTAAAAAAATATAAATCTTGTTGTTCTTTTTTACATTCGTTTATAAAGTTTTGAGTTTTTTCGTTTAACAAGTCGATTAAATTTTTCGCTAGCATAATCCTCACCTATTCTTAGAATATTATAGCATACTAAAAATCAAAAAAAAAGAAGTTTTTTACTCCTTTTTTTAGACGCATTCTACATACGTATCACCCTAGTTTGACAGTTTTGAAATAAAATTCCTCGCAATCCTAGATAAAATCTAGTTTTTTTGTATTTTACTACTTGC
>CALVOC010000022.1 GCA_944350145.1 uncultured Bacilli bacterium | reverse complement strand
AAGTAGTAAAATACAAAAAAACTAGATTTTATCTAGGATTGCGAGGAATTTTATTTCAAAACTGTCAAACTAGGGGATATGAACTCTACTTTTGAGGCTGCTTTTCAAAGTGAAAAAGACAATGAGTATGATGTGATTAAAAAGTATCAAGAACAGTAGATTTAAAAAATTTGCTGTTTTTTTCTTGCATAATTTGACATTTTCTTTTTTTGTGGATTTACAAAACTTTTTTTTATGGTACAATGGTTATAATAGGTGGGAGAGTAGAATAATGAGAAAAATAATGTACTGTATGATTCTTATTTTTAGTCTCTTTATTTTAGGAGGCTGTGGAAGTGATAGGGATAAACAACTAATTATGGTAACGGAAGCCGGATTTGCTCCATATGAGTTTTATGAGAATGGAGAGATTGTTGGAGTTGATGTAGAGATTGCTCGTGAAATTGCCAATGCTATGGGAAAAGAGCTTGTTGTTAAGGATGTAGCATTTGATTTTATTATCAATGAAGTACAAAGTGGTAAGGCAGATTTTGGAGCTGCAGGTATCAGTATTACCGATGAGAGAAAAGAACAAGTAGATTTTACGATTGAATATACTGTTTCTAATCAAGTTGTTGTTGTGAGAACTGATAGTCCAATTCAAAATTTTGATGAATTAAAAGATAAAAAAATTGCTGTTCAACTTGGAACAGTTGGTGAAGATTATGTTGAAAATACTTATCCAGAAGCTAGTATTGTTACTCAGAAAAAATATTTAGCGGCTGCTGAAGATGTAAAAAGCGGTAAAGCGGATTGTATTGTTATGGATGAACTTCCAGCCAAAGAACTTGTAGCATCTAATCCAGAATTAAAAATTATGGATGGCATATTATTTTCAGATAAATATGGTATGGTAGTGAAAAAAGGAAATACGGAGTTATTAAATAAAATTAATGAAGTTTTAACAAGACTTATGAATGAAGGGAAAATCGAAGAGTATATTTTGAAATATACCGAATAATGGGGGAGATTTAGATGATTGAGTGGTTTCAAAATTTAGGTGATCGTTTTTACCGAAGTGTTATTTATGATGACCGATATTTATATTTTCTAGAAGGTTTAAAAAACACATTACTCATTGCTTTCTTTTCTGTTTTGTTAGGATTTATCATTGCTACGGTAGTTTCTTTAGTTCGGGATTATCATAAAGAAACAGGAAGATTAAAATTTTTTAATGCTCTAGCCAATATATATGTCTATATCATAAGAGGAACACCTACACTTTTACAATTAATGATTTTGTATTATGTTGTTTTTAGAAGTGTGGATATTCCTATTATTGCAGTTGGTGTATTAACGTTTGGAATTAATTCTGGAGCTTATGCCGCTGAAATTATACGAGCGGGATTTGATGGGGTTTCTAAAGGCCAAAAGGAAGCGGCTAAGACTTTAGGACTTGGATATTTTAAAACCATGCGAAAAATTGTTTTTCCTCAAGCTATTGGTAAAATATTTCCAGCTTTAGGAAATGAATTGATTACTCTTTTAAAGGAAACTTCTGTTGCAAGTTATATTGGAATTGTCGAACTTATTAAGGCTTCAGATATCATTTCTTCTAGAACATATGATTACTTTTTTCCATTAATTATTACTGCGATTATTTATCTCGTTTGTACGTTTGTTTTAACTAAATTAATTCATTTTGGAGAAAGAAGGTTGAATCGTTATGTATAAGGTTCGCAAGTTATCAAAAACTTTTTCTAAATCCAAAGTTTTAAAAGATATATCCTTAGATATTGCAAAAGGAGAGCGAGTAGTTATTATAGGACCATCGGGAAGTGGAAAATCTACTTTTTTACGTTGTTTAAATGGTCTTGAAACTTATCAAGGAAAAATCTTTTTTGAAGATATGGATATCTCCAAAAATGAATTTAAAAAAATTCGTCATAAAGTAGGTATGGTTTTTCAGAGCTTTAATTTGTTTGAAAATTTAACAGTTTTGGAAAATATTACCTTGGCTCCTTTAACTAGAAAAATGGATACACCAGAAAATATTTATAAGCGAGCCAGAGAATTTTTACAACAAATCCATTTGGAAGATAAAGAAAATGTTTATCCATCTTCTTTATCTGGTGGTCAGAAGCAGCGAGTCGCGATTCTAAGAACATTAATGATGGATCCAGATATTATTTTATTTGATGAGCCTACAAGTGCTTTAGATGCTGAAATGATTGATGAAGTTTTAAATTTAATGATGGATGTGGCTCGTAAGGGAATGACTATGGTTGTTGTAACACACGAATTAAATTTTGCCAAAGAGTTTGCTACACGTGTTTTGTTTATGGCAGATGGGAAAATCCTTGAAGATGATACACCACTTGAAATTTTCAATCATCCAAAAATAGAAAGGCTGAAAGCTTTTTTGGGAAAAATAAAGCATTAGAAAGAAAGAGGGATAAAAAATGAATGGAATTCATGTTACTAGTGAGATTAAACCACTAAAGAAAGTTTTATTACATCGTCCGGGTAATGAACTTTTAAATTTAACACCGGATACACTTCATGACTTGCTTTTTGATGATATTCCTTATTTAAAGGATGCTCAAGAAGAACATGATGAATTTGCAAGAATCTTAAAAAGTAATGGAGTAGAAGTCGTTTACTTGGAAGATTTAATGACCGATGTTTTAAATATTAGTCAAGAAATTAAGGAGAAATTTTTAAAACAATTTATTGAAGAAGCTGGAATTTGTACACCTAAGTATAAAGATTTAGTTTTTGAATATTTAATGAGTTTTAAAAATACTAAAGAACTTGTTTTAAAAACAATGGAAGGAATTCAAGTAAAAGAAATTAATCGTCGTAAAAGAGAGACTGAAAAATCTTTAGTTGATTTGGTTACTGATGAAACAAATTTCTTAGCTGATCCAATGCCAAATTTATATTTTACTCGTGATAATTTTGCAAGTATTGGAAATGGAATTTCTTTAAATCGGATGTATTCTGTAACAAGAAATCGTGAAACCATTTATGCCGAATATATTTTCACATATCATCCAGATTATAAAAATGTTCCAAAATATTATAATCGTACTTATGATTATCATATTGAAGGTGGAGATATTTTAAATTTAAATGAACATACTTTAGCTATCGGAATATCTCAACGTACTCGTGCTGAAGCGATCGATCAACTTGCTAAAAATTTGTTTAAAGATAAAAAATGCAAAATTGATACTGTATTGGCTTTTAATATTCCAAATTCAAGAGCATTTATGCATTTAGATACTGTCTTTACTCAAATTGATCGTAATGTTTTTACTTATCATCCAGGTATTATGGATACTTTACAAGTTTTTGAAATTACTGAGGGAAACGATCCGAATAGTGATGAAGATTTAAATGTAAGGGAAATTAATGATTCTTTAGCAAATATTTTGGAACATTATTTGGGAGTACCTGTTACTTTAATTCCATGTGCTGGTGGAGATAAAGTTGGAAGTGAAAGAGAACAATGGAATGACGGATCTAATACATTATGTATTGCTCCAGGTGTAGTTGTTGTCTATGATCGTAATGAAGTTACAAATCAAACTTTGAGAGAAGCAGGATTGGTTGTTTTAGAACTTCACGGTGCTGAGTTATCTCGTGGACGTGGTGGTCCTAGATGTATGAGTATGCCATTAGAAAGAGAAGATTAAAATGAATATAGATTTAAAAGGAAGAGATTTTTTAAAGTTGTTAGATTATTCTAAAGAAGAAATTATTTATTTACTTGGATTAGCTAAGGCTTTAAAAGAAAAGAAAAAAAATCATGAAAATCATGCGTATTTAAAAGGAAAAAATGTTGTTTTACTTTTTGAAAAAGATTCAACACGAACTCGTTGTGCTTTTGAAGTTGGGGCAATGGACTTAGGTATGGGAGTTACATATTTAGGTCCTACAGGATCCCAAATGGGTAAAAAAGAAAGTATTGCTGATACTGCTCAAGTATTATCGAGAATGTATGATGGAATCGAGTATCGTGGATTTGATCAAGCGGTTGTAGAAGAACTTGCTAAAAATTCTAGTGTTCCAGTGTGGAATGGTTTAACCAATGAATTTCATCCAACTCAAATGCTTGCGGATATTTTAACTATGCAAGAAAATTTTGGAGAAGTAAGAGGAAGAAAACTAGTTTTTTTAGGAGATGCTCGTAATAATGTGGCTTGTTCTTTAATGGTAGTATGTGCTAAGCTTGGCATTCATTTTGCTTGTTGTGCTCCGAAAGAACTTTTCCCAAACGAGGAACTCGTAAATACTTGCCGAGAAATTGCTCAAAAAGAAGGCTCAACTATTTTGCTTACGGAAGATACTTATGAAGGTGTTAAAGATGCGGATGTTTTATATACAGATGTATGGGTTTCTATGGGAGAAGATGCTTCTTTATGGGAACAAAGAATTCGCTTATTAAAGCCTTATCAAGTAAATCGGGAAGTTATGAATGCTGCGAAAGAAAATGCGATCTTCTTACATTGTTTGCCATCTTTTCATGATACAAATACCAAGATTGGTAAAGAGATTTATGAAAAGTTTGGAATTCGTGAAATGGAAGTTACAAACGATATATTCACTTCAAATCAATCAAAAGTTATGGATCAAGCAGAAAATCGCTTACATACTATTAAAGCGGTTATGTATGCAACGTTAAAAGATGAGTAAAGGTAAAAAAATTGTCATCGCATTAGGTGGAAATGCTTTAGGAAATACTCCAGAAGAACAATTAAAACTTGTAAAAAAGGCTGCAAAGAGTATTGTATCGTTGGTTAAAGAAGGGTATCAAGTTGTCGTAACGCATGGGAATGGTCCACAAGTCGGAATGATTAATATGGCTTTGGAATATTCACATGAAGAAATTTCCACTCCAGAAGTTCCTTTTGCTGAGTGTGGGGCTATGAGTCAAGGATATATTGGATATCACTTACAACAAGCTATTCAGCAAGAACTTTTTAAAAATGAAATTTCTAAAAGCTGTATTACTGTGGTAACGCAAGTTTTAGTAGATCGTAAAGATAAGGCTTTTGCAAATCCAACTAAGCCTATAGGTAATTTTTATACTAAAGAAGAGGCTATAAAATTACAAAAGGAAAACGGTTGGGTGATGAAAGAAGATGCGGGCAGGGGATATAGAAGAGTTGTTGCTTCTCCTTCGCCAGTTAAAATTATTGAAAAAGGTGTTATTCGTGATCTTCTTAATAAAGGCCATATTGTCATTGCTGGAGGTGGCGGAGGTGTCCCAGTAATTAAAAAATGGAACCAATTACATGGAGTAGACGCTGTTATTGATAAGGATAAGACCAGTGCTCGATTGGCTATTGATATAAAGGCAGATGTTTTTCTTATTTTGACTGCTATCGAAAAAGTGTGTTTAGGTTTTAATACCGAGCATGAACAACCTATTGATGAGATGACTATTGAAGAAGCAAAGGAATATATCGCTGAAAAACAATTTAAAGAAGGCAGTATGCTTCCAAAAGTTGAAGCTTGTATTGAGTATGTTAAAGGTAGCAAGAATGTAGCTATTATTACTTCATTAGATAAAGCTTTGAAAGCTTTGCAGGGTAAGACAGGCACATGGATTGTATAGAAGGAAGGGAAAAAGATGAATAAGAAAAAGAAGGGGTTTTTAACTTCATTTTCAATAATTCTCATTTTAATTTTTGCATTAGGTATTATTTCACATTTATTGCCAAAAGCAGAATTTGTCGGAGATGAAATTGTTAATGGAAGTGGTGTTGTTGGTGCTTCGTTATCGGATATTTTGATGTCGCCCATTTTAGGATTTGAAAATGCAATTGATGTTGGTATTTTCGTCCTTATTTTAGGAGGATTCTTAGCGGTTGTAGCAAGAACCAAAGCTTTGGAAACAGGAATTCAAGTTTTAGTTCGTAAGTTAAAGGGACATGAACTTGTGTTAATTCCTATTTTGATGTTTATTTTTTCACTTGGTGGAACAACTTATGGAATGCTAGAAGAAACAGTTGGTTTTTATGCTCTTTTATCGGCAACAATGGTTATGGCTGGAATGGATACTGTAGTTGCCTCAGCTATTGTATTATTGGGAGCTGGTAGTGGAGTACTTGGTTCGACAATAAATCCTTTTGCTGTTGGAGCAGCCGTTAGTGCTTTACCAGAAGGTACTGTAGTAAATCAAGGTTTAATTATTGGTATTGGAGTGGCTTTATGGCTTACAACATTACTTATTTCAATCATTTTTGTTATGCTTTATGCAAAACGGGTTATTAAGAAAAAAGGCTCTACTATTCTTTCCTTAAGAGAGCAAAAGAATATGGAGAAAGAATATGGAGTGAAAGAGGGAGAAACTAAAAAAGAAGTTCATTTGAACTTCCATCAAAAAGTTACTTTATGGTTATTTGCATTAACTTTCGTTGTAATGATTATCGGATTTATTCCTTGGGAAGATTTTGGAATTACTTTCTTTTCTCAATTTACAGGTTGGTTAACAGGTTCTCCATTAGGAAGTTGGTATTTCTTTGAAGCAGCTTTATGGTTCTTAATTATGGCTGTATTAATTGGTGTTATTAATCATACTGGTGAGAAAAGTTTTGTAGATACTTTTGTTGATGGTGCCGACGATATGGTTGGGGTTATTTTAATTATTGCAATTGCCCGTGGAGCATCCGTTTTAATGCAAGTTACGCATTTGGATAATTTTATTATTTATAATGCCGCGGATCTTTTACGTAATGTTCCAGCATTTGTTTTTACACCGTTAAATTATGTTTTGCATGTAGTTTTATCTATTTTAGTTCCATCTTCATCTGGGCTTGTTACTTTATCTGCTCCAATTATTGGACCACTTGCAACTCAGTTAAATTATAGTGTTGAAACAACTGTTATGACAATGGTTGCAGCAAATGGACTTGTTAATTTAATTACTCCGACTTGTGGTGCTATAATGGGAGGTCTTGCACTTGCTAAAGTAGAATATTCAACATGGTTTAAATGGGCCTTTAAAGTAGTTTTAACTATCGCGGTTGTTAATATTGTTATTTTAACTGCTTTTTCCGTTATTTTAATTTAAAAAATGTTTCTTTAAAGAAACTTTTTTTTTACTATATTTCTTTTTGAATCCAAGTCATAATGACTTGGACGATATAGTCTTGTTCTTTATTTGTCAATTCTTTATTTTTAGGAATATGATGCCATTTATAAAGACAATTTCGACAACAAGTTGCAGTCGCATGTTCGGCAATGAAAACTGGATGTCCTTTCATTGGAGTTTGTTTGCCATCATTTAGGGGATTTGCTGGGGCAAGTCGTTTAGCAATAAAATCTTTTGCATGACTTTCTATTGTATCTAATCCTTTTTCCTTAATATAATTTTTTTCTTTATCTTTTAGATGAAAACTACTTCTAAATTTTGAATGATTTAATTTTTCTAAAATTGTATTTATTTCTAACATGGTTATCCTTTCTATGATTTTGCATTTTAGTGTTTGTTTATGTTATATTTTATTTGAGGGAATATTTAACACTTTGAGTACTTACTTCTTTTTAAAATGAAAGGAGTAGATGATTATGAAGAAAAAGGATTTACTAATCACCTTTTTACTCTTTATAATTCTGTTATTAATTTTATCTTTAATGATATTTTTAATAAAAAAATAGTACTCAATTCGTGGTGAATTAAGTACCGCATTAAAGTGAGTACTCAACCGACGACCGTTAAGTATTCCCTTTTTACATATTTATTATATCATAGTTTTTTCTTTTTATTACAATTTTTTTTGTAAAGAAAATTCTAAAATAACTTTAGTGTATTTCAGATATTCTGATTCGATCTTTAAATGAATATTTAAGCTTTCAGATAATTTTTTTGCAAGGTATAATCCCATGCCAGTTGCATATTTTTTTGTTCGATTACTTCCAGTGAATCCTTTATCAAATACTCTTGGAAGTTCACTTTCTTTAATACCAATTCCGTTATCTTCTATTATTAAATTAAGTTTTTTGTCTTGTTTTTCGGTATGAATTTTAATTTTACTTTTATCTTTTTTCTTATATTTTATTGCGTTGCTTAAAATTTGAGATAGAATAAAAGTTAACCATTTTTCATCTGTATAAATTTCTTCTTTTAAATTTTCAACATGAATTTCTATCTTATTTTGAAGTAAGTAATACTGATTTTTTAAAATTAAAGAATGAATTATATCTTCTAGGCAAATTTTTTTAATAAAATAATCTTTTTCGGGATTTTGACTTCTTGCGTAGTAAAGAATTTGCTCGGTTAATTCATCTATTTTATCTATTTCTGGTTTCAGTTTTTTATTTTTTTGATTTTCTAAAGTTAGGGATAGGGCAGAAAGTGGTGTTTTTATTTCATGTACAAAAGATTCAATATATTCTTCATATTCTTTTTTAGCACTTTCTA
Source organism: uncultured Bacilli bacterium (assembly GCA_944350145.1). Classification (GTDB taxonomy): domain Bacteria; phylum Bacillota_I; class Bacilli_A; order RF39; family UBA660; genus Ventrenecus. The sequence continues at coordinate 7,228 of CALVOC010000022.1, read as the reverse complement.
ATTCACTTATTTTATCGTTCATAGCCTTCGTAGCTTTTGTAAGAGCATAGTAGTATGCTTGATTTTCTAAATTTCTAGGTTTTTTTATTAATTCAGTAATAAAGTATTTTTCTTTTAATTCGTCTACTTGTTGAATAATCTTTTGATTTTTTCTTTTTAGATATAAGTATTTTATGATGAGAGAGGTTATATAAAAAAGTATAAACATTATAAGAATAAGAAAAGTAATAGAAGTGGGAATTTTAAATAATTTTAAAAGAGTGTATAAAATAAGAAAGAGGGTACTATGACATAAAATATTTAAAATTTTGCTTTCTAAATAACTAAAAATATTCATATATAGTATCCCACTCCACGTTTTGTTTTGATAAAATTTTCAGCTCCAATGCTTTCTAATTTTTTTCTTAAACGATTCATACTGACATTTAAAATATTTTCATCCAGATAATATTTATCATTCCAAAGTGATTCTAGTAAGTCTTCTTTAGTAATGATTTCGTGGGGTTTTAAAAAGAAATAGTAAAGGATACGGAATTCGTTTCTCGTTAATTCTGTTTCAAGATTTTCTTTTTTAATCGTGGATAAATGTAGATTTAATGTTACTTGGTCAATGGTGATTTCTTGATAATGGATTGGGTTTGTGATGTTTAGAGCTCTTTTGATTTTTTCTAATAAAATAAGTTTATTATAAGGTTTTGTTAAAAAATCGATGCCACCTAGACGAATGCTTTTTAATTCATCATCTTCTTTTGTTCTGCTAGTAACAAAAATGATCGGAATGTCTTTTTCTTTTTTTATTTTTTCACAAATGGTAAATCCATCTTCGTAAGGCAAATTAATGTCTAATAAAATTAAATCACAAGGGGTTTTTAAAATTTCTTCAAAAATATTTTTAAAGTTTTCTAATATGTGTGGAATGTAGTTTTCCTTTTTTAATAAAATGGCTAATTCTTCTCTTATTTTATTGTCGTCTTCAATAATTGCTATGTTCATAATTTTCCTCCTTTTTTATTATATCGAAAAGACTAGGTAGTTACTAGTCTTCTAAATTTTTTTTGATTCCAAAATATGTTGTTAAATAATAAATCAAATAAATCATTAAGAAAATACTGATCCCAGAGAGATAAATGGAAATGAAAGCATGATTGCTTGGTAAGAAAAGTTTGAATAATTTGTTTAAAATACAATTGATGATAAAACTTGTGATTAATGGGTAGAGTATTGGAAAGATAAAGAAAATGCTGGTTTCTGTAAAAATGATTTTGTGAATTTCTTTTTCTTCCATTCCTAGTTTTGATAGAACTTGGAAGCGATATTTATATTTATCTTGATCGTTTAATGTTTGAATGGCTAGAATGGCTCCTGTTACTGTAGTGAAAATAAAGGCTAAATAAAATAGGGCAAAGCTTAAAATTGTCGTGGTAGATTTATTTGTTGCTTCGTAACTTCCTTTTACTGAAATGTTAGCTAATGAATAACAAAATGTGTAACCTGTTTCATCTTGCTCGCATCGTTTATTATTCACAGCATTAATTAATTTATCTTCTAATTCTTCATCGGTTTCTTCTATTGTATCTATGATTAAGTAACTGTCTTCAATTTCTAAATTTTCAATCTTTTCATCTGGTACAATCACAAGGTAACCGGATCCTAAAGCATACATACTTGAATAGTTTTCTGTAAACATATTTTTAAGTTCTAACTTTTCTTGATTTGGAAGAGTAATGGTTCTTATTTCTTCTTTTTTTTCAGAAAGAATCTGCTCTAATTCGTTTGATACATTTAGTGCATATTCATTTGAAGCTAGACTAATGGTTTTCTTGCCTCGCATTTGCATGAGTTTGTTATAATCACTTAATCGAATTATTGTGTCATCTTCATTCCAACTTTGTTCATTTTCTGATAATTTTTTGTAGATAGAATCCTTATCATTTTTATAGCTATGATAAACAAATTTTTCTTTTATTTGATAATTTTCTTCAACTACTTCTAAATATTTTGGAAATTTTTTTTCATCATCTATGATTGAGATATCCATCGGAGCAGACAGATCTATTTGATGTTCTAAAATGGCTCCCATTAGATTTGAAATGCTTAAAGATAAGAATGTTAAAAGAATAAGTAAAGATAAAGTGGCTAGAGTCCAAGACATAGTTTTTATTTTGGAAGTAAATTGTCTAACAATAAACAAATGATTTTTTTTGTATTTGCGTTTGTTCTTTTTTAAAACAAAGTTGATCAAAGTATCTCCTAAGTTAAATGTGATTCCATAGATACTTATTATAAGAAGTAGAGATGCAAATAATATTTTACTAAAGGAAGGCTCGATTCCGATTCCAATGAATTCTTTATTAATAATACATAAAGCTAAGATTCCAATAAGTAGAAATAAGAGAAATTTCCAAGTGGCATATTTTCTTTTTTGGTATTTTTTTTCTTCATTTTTCTTTTCTAAGTTTAAAAGATCATGGATAGTTGTTTTTTTAATTCGGTGATAGGTTAAAAATAGTACAATAAAGTAAATAATTATAAAATAGATTATAGAATATACAATTGGAATAAATAGATCACTCGCTAAAATAACTTTATATGGTCGTTCAAAAATATTCATAATAATAAAACTTAAAATTTGACTGAAGAAGTAGCCTATGAAAAAAGATAGTATTAAAGCTATAAGTCCCATTAAAAGATTTTCTAAAAGAAACATTTTGTTAATTTGTTTTTTTTCAATTCCAAGAATCATATAAGTTCCAAATTCTTTACTTCTTTTGTGAAACATAAATTTAATAGTGTAATTAATTAGGTAACTTAAAACAAATAGGATGATACAGTTGACAAAGAACATGATACTTTTAAAGTTTTCCATGACATGAGATAATTCCATTACATCTTTTGAATTGGCAATTAAATTAAATGAAAACATTAATGAAAAAGCAAGAGTAATTGAAATTATATAAATGAGATAATTTTTAAATGTTTTTTTAAGATTTTGATAAGTTAATTTGACTAACATTTTATTCTCCTCCAAGTAATGTTAAAACATCTAAAATTTCGTCATAGAATTCTTTTCTTGTTTTTTCGCCTTTTAAAATTTCATTAAATATATGACCATCTTTTAAGAAAAGTACACGTTTACAAAAACTTGCTGAAAAAGGATCATGCGTTACCATTAAAATGGTGGCTTGTAAATTTTGATTCATTTCCTCTAAAGTTTCTAATAAAAGTCTTGCATTTTTGGAATCTAAAGCTCCAGTTGGTTCGTCAGCTAAAATAAGTTTCGGTTTATTTATTAAAGCTCTAGCACAAGCACATCGTTGTTTTTGACCACCACTTACTTCATAGGGATACTTTTTTAAGATATCTTTAATTCCTAATTTTTCAGATATTTCTAAAACTTGATTGTCAATTTTTTCAACATCTTCTTTATTAATTATTCTAGATAAAGCAATATTTTCTTCGATTGTTAAAGTGTCTAGTAAGTTGAAATCCTGAAAAATAAATCCTAAGTTTTTTCTTCTAAACATAGCAAGTTCGTCATCTTTTACTTCTGTAATATCTATATCATCTATATAAATATTTCCACTTGTTACTTTATCGATTGTCGAAATACAGTTTAAAAGAGTAGATTTTCCAGATCCGCTGGCACCCATAATCGCGACAAATTCTTGTTCATTTATTGAAAAAGATAAATCGTTAATGGCTTTAGTAATGTTTGATTTTGAACCATAATATTTTTTTACATGGTTAAGTTTTAGTCTTTCTTTCATAATTCATTCCTTTCAAGGCCAAATGTGCACTTCTTTGGTTATTACCATTATAGCAAAAGTCTTTTTAAAACTTTCTTACACTTTTGTTAGTTTTCCCCCATAAAAAAACATTTATTTAAATTTTTTGAAATAAATAAATGTTTTGAAGTTCTTGATTTTGTTTATTACAAGTAGTTAAAACCAAATCATAAGTTTGTTTAGGAATACTTATCGATCCATTTTTTCTTTGGTAGCTAATTTTTTTTAATTGATAGGTATATTTTTTGTTGTTTTCATAAATATAGGCTAAATCCTTTATGGATAATTGATCTAAATTTTTAAAATAAGAAATAGAACTTGTTCCTGAATGAGCTGCTAAAATGATTGTACAGTTTTCGTTTAGTTCACAAGTTGATATTTGTTCGATATTTTTTGATACTGTATTTAAAGAAGATCCAGGTTCATAAAAAGGTTGCTTTAAATGAATTTTAGGGATTTCTAGAATTTTGAATTCTTCTGTATTTTTTTCTTTAGAAGTTTCATTTATTGGCGGGGCCTTTTGAGTTTGAGTGATCCATTGATTATCTATATTTTTTTGGTATTCTATTTTTTCGAACGTACAAAGACTAAAAACTAGAAGTAAGAGGATTCGTGCTATTTTTTTCTTTTTCATTTTGTTTTCTTTCTAAATACATATATATTTTTGGAAGAATAAAGGCATCTTGATAAGTATTTGGAATAGAATAAATTTCATTAATAATTTCTCGTTTTTCAAAGACTATCTCAGTTTTTGAATCTTTAAATTCTAGATTTACTTCAATTGGATCCTCTAGTGGAATATATCCTTCTAATGGATTGGTTTCTAAAAAATAATATTTTCCTAATGGAAGATTGTCTATTTCAATTTTTCCTTCTTTATTTGTTATAAAACTTTGTATTTTTTCGTTTTTCTTATAAATTTGTTTATGATTTACATAAATATCTTCTTTAGCATAAAGAGTGAAAACTACATTTTCTAGTGGTTTATTTTGACTATCTTTTTTAATAATTTCTATGCTTCCTTTCACTCTGGTGTTTTTATATTTTATTGTAATTAATTTTGGCGAATTTTTATCTACTGTAAAAATAATTTTTTCCGGATTTATTAAATATCCTGGAATAATTTGATCTATTTCTTCTATTTGATAAGTAGAGGGAAATAGTTCATCGGTAATAAATTGTCCGAATTTATCGGTTGTAAAGATACAATCGGATGTTTGGCATATGTATTTTTGATTCTCTAAATCATAAATTTTAAACTTAATATTTTCTAAATGTAGTGGCTCATTTGTCTCGGCATCTATTTTTATTATTTGGAGTTTAGAAGTATATGGTTTATTTATCAAGGATAGGGTAGTTTTATCTGGAGTTGTTTTTTCTACTTTAAATAGAATATCTTCTACTTTTTGATAATTTTCTAAACCAGTTATTTGTTTAATAATATATTCTCCATAAGGTAAAGTTATATGAATTTTACCTTGGTCATCTGTTTTTACGGTAGTTAAAATTTCATTTGTTTCTTTTTTTATAATTTGAAATTCAGTATTTGCTTCGGGTTTTAAGCCTTCATCGGTTAAATATTTTTTGTCTATTGTTAATTCTGTTTTATATACTTCATCTTCTACTTGAAGAATTTGTGTTTCTTTAATATTTTTTTCATTGATTGAAACTGAATACTTTTGAGGATTTAATTGATATCCTTCTGGAGCTTTCGTTTCCATTAAATAATAATTTCCTACGGGTAAATTTTCGATCATGGCTGTACAGTTTTTTAAAATTACAGTTTGTACTAATTCGCCATTTTCTTTAAATAGACTGTATTCAGCATTTTCTAAAGATGCTTCACCACTTGGTAAACATTTTTGGGTATCTTTATCTACTTTTTCAATTTTTATTTTTCCTGTAATAGTTTTAAAGGTTAGGGTAGCTAAAACTGGCTCTATGTTACCTGAAACTAAAATGTCTTGGCCTACGTTATGATGAAAGACGACAAAACTATTGTTCCATGCCTGCATATTTTTTTCAAAAGTAATTGTTTTTTCACTTGTACTTTCTTTGGGGGTGATTTTTAGAGCATTGTTTTCTATAGCAATTTGACTATCGTTATTCAGTATTTGAAAATCTGATAAAACATTGTTGGTATCATTTAGAGTGAAAGTCATTCCATAAGGAACTTCGATAGTTTGGTTATTAAAACTCGGAGTTAAATAATGTCTATTGATTAGACTATCTAGCTCATTATATTTTTCTTGAATGATGGATGGTATGGGAATTACATATTGCCATGGATTTGGGGAATAGTTTCTACTTGTCCATTCAAAATTTCTTCCTAAAGCTAACCAAATTTTAGCTTGAGTTGCAACTCGCCACTGAACACTGGTATGATCTAGATAACCATATCCATAGTAAGCCATTAAACTAATTTCTTGTAATTTTTCTTTTGTTAAACCAACTTTTGCAGCTAGTTCATCCATTGGTAAGTTTAAGTATCCTTCATAATTTCCATCACTTAAAGAGGCACCGGGTTCGATGCAATATGCTGGAGTGCCATCGCTTTTTCTACTCATGGCTTCAAAATCACCAAATTTTCCAAATTCATCTACATAATGATATGAACCAATAAAGTAGCTTGTAATTTGGTCGTATACTGTTGTAGCTTTTACTGTTTTGATTCCTAAAGCTAAAAGGAATATGATCAATAAAATTCTTTTTTTCATTTTTTTCTCCTTCTACCAATACTTACAAGAAAAAAAATGAAAATCCTTTTTTTTCTGAAAAAAAGTGTTCGACAAAATTTTTATTTTTTTCATTAAATACATTAGAAAATATAAAATATGTATATAATCATTAAAAAAGAACTTTTGATAAGTTCTATTTATAGATTATTCGCAGCATCTAAAGATTCGAATTAAACTCTTGCGGTGCCATTGGGGAAGTTATCTATAACTTGTTAGCAATTTAATATAAGAAGCAATCACTTTGTGATAGTTATGGTATATTAACTAAAGAAGATTTTTTTAAATCACTTGATGAATTGTCAGATCAATTTATAACAAAAAAAATGCAAGAGAGAGAAAGAGTAATATCTCAAATGGCAAAATTACAAGAACAACTTCATTCAATTGATGCTGATATAGAAATGCAAAAGGCAATAATCGTAGTCCTAGACGATAATTTATTTATTGAATATGCTTATAATGTTCTAATGGTTGCAAATCTTTAGAACATTTTTATTTTTATTACGAAGTTTTGAAAATAAAAACATAATTTTGTTTGGCTTTATGCCTTACTAAAATTATGCTTAAAAGGGTTTAAAAAGGGATTTTCCCTTTTTCACACCGTTATTGGCTTTGCCAATAGCGTAGTGTGTTACTAAAATGGAATTTTAGTCTTATGACACGAGCTGTAGCTCGTTTTTTAAATATCAAAATCTCTATCATCAT
>CALVOC010000021.1 GCA_944350145.1 uncultured Bacilli bacterium | reverse complement strand
ATCTTATGACTTTCTGTATTTTTTTAACTTATCCACTTTTTGTTTTGACTATGCATCAAATTTTACGAAAACTCAAATAAATCAAAGAAAAAAATGATATATTTTGAATATTTCATTTTAAAACTCTAAGAATAATTAAGCTGCTAATTCAACGCTGATATCACCTTGAAGTTGAGCACCAAAATCTTCATTTTGTGATGCACTATCTTCAGCAGCATCTGTATTATTAACATACTCAACTACTACATAATAGTAAGTATCTTTTCCAGCAGCAGCACTAGCAGCAGAATCAGTTGCAATAACTACAGTATTATTAGTATCTGCAGAAGTTAATGTACGTGCAGAACCAACAATAGTACCTAATTCTGTTTCTGCATGTCCAGTACATTCTTCATAGAATGTTGTAACCCCGTCATCATTACCACTACCTACACCAGTTTTCTTAGTACATTGAAAATAGTTACCTTCTTCACCGATAGCTCTTGCAGTATCTGATTTATAAACACTAATTTTGATGCTGTTATCTGCAAATCCATTTACAGTTGGTTTATAAGTAATATTGATTCTAGCAGGTCGTTCGGCTGCATCTGTTACTTTTACTTTTAAAGCTGCAACTTCTTTATGTCCTGGATAAACATTAGTAGCTGTAAATTTACCAGCTTCACCGTCAACATTACCTACGACAGTGGCTCCACTAACACTACCAGCAGTAACATTAGTTTTACCATTTTCTGCTGTTCCATTAAAATTATTTGTAATACTAGCGGTAAAATATGCAAATGTTGCACCAACCACGGCTACTAAAAGAGTAGCAACTGCAATTATTGTCAATAATACCATATTTTTCTTTTCCATACTATATCTGTTCTCCTCTCCTCTATGATAAAAGAATATCAAAAAAAATATTCAATTTCAAGTATAATATGCGAAGATATACATTTTTTTATACATAAATTTTTGCAAAAAGCTTCATAAAACTTCTAAGAATTCGAAAAAAAGCATATTTATATATAAAGAAAGCTTTACAAAGCTTAAAAATTATATTAAAATGATACATATGGAGCCGTAGCCAAGTGGCTAAGGCGTGGGTCTGCAACACCTTGATCACCGGTTCAAATCCGGTCGGCTCCTCCATAAGATAAAACTATCGAACTTTTTAGTTCGATTTTTTCTTTATAAAATAATGTTTTTAATTTTTAAAAATTTGTAGCGAACGAAAGCATTGATAATATTTATAGAAATTCATAAACATCTTTATCATTTAAACTTTTTCTCAAAATTTTATTTTCAAATATTGAATACACTGCTCTTGAAATCATTTCAAAGTTAGAAATGATTTTTAATTTTCATAATTGCTATTCTTCAAATTAGTTATACGAAAGTTCAATTAATTCCATCCATCTCATATAAATTTCATTATAATCGTCTAGATTGTAACCTCTTAAAAATTCTTCCCATTCTTCTTCCAAATCATTAATTTTTAAACTTTTCTTTAAAATATAAATATCAAAATATTTTGTTGATATAGATACATTACCTAAATCAATATAATAATATTTTTGATTGTTTACTAAAAAATTTGTTAAACTAAAATCACCATGAATTAAAGCATCATCATTAGGTTTATTCTCTTGGAGAAAATTAATTAAATCATTTTTAGAAAAATCTTTAAAATACTCTCCCCGCAATTGATAAACTGTATTGATTTTTTCTATCGCATTATTTAATAAATTGTTTACAGCAAATTTTTTAAATTGACATTTCTCATTATAATGCTCATGAATTTTCTTTAATTCTTGTCCAAGTTGATATCCAAATTTATTTGATTTATATAATGGCTCGCCCTCAATATATTCTCTCAATAAATACTCTTTATTTTCATACAAGTTATAATAATAAACATTGGCAACACTCATTTTGTCCTTCAAATATTTTAATACGTCATACTCTTCTTTTAAAGTATCATTTCCTTTAACATTTTGAACTTTTAAAATAGCATCTTGATTCTCTTTTGTCTTTACACGGTAAACTAAACAACCAGAAAGTCCTAATTTTTCTTGTTGCAATGTTTCTATTTGAATTAAATTTAATAATTTTTCATCATCAACAATTATTCTATTTGCAGTTTTTTTAATTCTGCAAACTAAATATTCACTACCACCATAAATTTTATTGATATACTTAATAAAATCTTCTTTATTGTCATATATACCAAAATTTTCTAAATTTATAATATTAAGCACATCATCTAAACTATTATATCTTTTTACAGATGTAATCTGAATCTCTAATTCTTCATCTGTATTTTCATTAATTAATTTACACGTTTCTAAATATTCTAAATTTAAACCATTATCAAATATCTTATAAGCTTGTTTATCATTATTTATATTTTCAAACTCTTTTTGATTGCATTTTATTTTTTTAATCATTTTCAGTTAACATTCCTTTCAAACACTTAATAAACTAAATAATACATTCTATTTCATTTCTTACTATAAATAGTTTATCATACAACCTCCAAAAATGAAAAACTAAAAACGATGTAAATATATCAAATTTAAAAGCGATGAATATCTTCGAATCCTCCAATTAAAAAATAAAGAACTTAGTTTAATTTAAGTTCTTTTTTTATATTTAATGATTTATTCTTCAATTATAAATTCTACTTGTCCTAAAGTTCCTACACCAATTTCATATTTTTCAAAAACGACCACAATTTGATTTTTTGGATTTATATAAAAAGGTTGATTCTCATGAATAAAATCTGCAATATTTTCAGTTTGAAAAAGCAATTCTTTTTTCTCTTGAGGCCATGTATCAATTTCCTTTTGAATACTTTTTTCAATTTTTTCTTTATAATCTGAACCTAATATATCTTTTAAAGAAAAATCACGTCCTGTTTCTAAATCAATATTATAATAATAATTAGAAGTATAGGCACTTGAAAAAGATTCTGTTTTTGTTAAAACAAACGAAACAATCTTAGAAGAACAAGCATGTATTTGATAATCGATATTGACTTCAATAGGTATAAAATCTTCCTTTTTACCACCCGTAGCTAAAAAAGCCTCATAATATTCTAAAGCATTTTTCTTAGCGTCATTATATTGCTCATGAACAACTCGACTAATTTCCAAATTAACTCGGTTTTCTAAAGAAGAATCATTTGTATAATGAAACTCAGGCATCTGTACATGGATATATTGCATTTCATCTTCATACTTATAGTCCCTGAAAGTAAAGAAACGACAAATATCACCAAGAATATCTATTTCATATACTGTTTTTGCAAACACCGGAACGGTATTTAAAAGAGTGATAAAAATTCCTAAAAAAGCAACAACACCAATCGAAATCTTTTTTAACGAAGTACTCTTCTTTCTAGAATTTAATCCTTCATAAATTGCTTCATCTACTCTTAAATCAAGTTCTTTTGGAATTTTAATTTTGGTATCATTCTTTTTCATATAGCCTCCATTTTTATTTTTAAAATATCTAAAGCCTTATATAACCTAGACTTTACCGTACTCAAATTCGTATGAGTAATCTTAGATATTTCTTCCAATTTCATTCCTTCAAAAAAATATAATATAACAATGGTTTTTAATTTAGGATTTAAGCCATCTATCGCATCATACAAATCATTTTGATCTGTTTGATCTTTAATAGATAATTTATTTTCATAAAATTCATAATCTGGAATAAAAAGGATTTTTTTGTTTTTTCGAAAATACAAATTACATTCGTTAAGTAAAATTCGATAAAACCAAGTTTTAATAAAATCAATTTTTCTTAATGTGTATCTTTTTTGAAATGCTTTTACAATTGCTTCTTGAACAATATCCATCGCGACATCTTCATCTTTAACATGAAAAAAGGCAATACGATAAAAATAATTTTGATTTTCTTTAATAAAATCAATAAAAATTTTCTCACGAGTTGTAACTTCAATCATAAATACTCATTAATTTTTTCTAAAGCATTTTCATCATTAGATACACAAAGTAAAACAACACAATCTTTTATCTTTATAATAGCATTCTCTAATCTTTCAGCTTCTTTAGGATTATAAATTGCATAACTTTCTTTTCGTTCTTTAATATAATATTCTAATTGTTCATAGGCTTCATTAGCCGTAGTCGTATCTTCAAATTCAAAAAAAGCTAATTCTTCAGCAGTTGCCCCACTTCCAACATATACAATAGAAGATTTTGGTTCCTCAATTCCATAAAGGTTTTGAACATTTCCTTCATATAAAGTAAGTTCATCTTCAAAGGTTATTTTTTGACTTAATTCAGAATCTAATGTTTGAATATCGATATTTGAAGAAGTACTACTACATCCAGTCAAACAAAGTAAACATAAAAATAGTATAAGAATTTTTTTCATTATTTATTTTCTCCTTCCAAAGTATTTTCTACTATATAATGATTCTTTAAATACTGCAACCATTTTAAAGAATATTCCTTATTTAAATGAATTCCATCTAAAGAAGCTCCGACTGGTAAATATCCTTCTTCATTTTTCAAAAAAGAAGCAATATCTAAATAATACACTTTCTTTTCCATTGCTAGATTTTGTAAAAGAGAATTATATTCATTAATTTTGTCTTGTTTTATATAAGCATGCGTATCTGAAACTTCCTTACTTACAGGTAAAATAGATTCAATATATATTATAGCTTCTGGATTGATCTGTAAAATAGCATCAATAATTTCTCCGTATTTTTGAGCAAAGAGATTACTGTATTTCCAACCCGTTTCATTAATTCCTAACATAATATATACTTTTTGAAAATTAGTATTCTTTAAAGCTTCTAAAATCGAAACTTTCTGTCCATTCATATAAAGAACTGGATCAGAAAAAAATGTATCTACCGTTAATCCTATATGGGTAAAAAAAGTAGCATCCAAATTCGTCATCCCCATAAATCCTTCAGTTCTAGAATCTCCAATAAAAATAGCATCGTTAAAATACGTTTCATCTTCCATAGGTGAGCATTCTAAAACAGGTTTAGAATAATCAAAACCGATTTCTTCTTGTTCTTTTTCTTCACTTGATTCCAACACTACCGTAGCATTTTCCTTCTTATTTTGAATCAAAAAAAATCCTAATCCACTTATAAAAACAAAAATCATAACAATTCCAACAATGATAACACTTTTTTTCAACTTCATAAAAACTACTCGCCTTCTATTCTCCACTTATTAGATACTTAAAAGTTTTAAAAAGTTTAAAAAAAATGTTCTTTTTTGAACATTTAATCTCGATACTTCTTTTCTGAACGACCTAACACCCAATCCACAGAAAAATTACCTTCTTGACAAATCTGGATAAGAAAAGCACTCAATACTAAAACTTTACCCGTTTCATAAGCACTCCAAGTAGAACTAGAAGTATGTAAATTATTTGTTAACTCTCTTAAAGTAAAATTCAAGTCTTTTCTTATTTCACGAAGCCGCTTAGAAACAAACTCCAAACAAATATTTTCTTCACTTTTTAAAGAAATTCTCACATCACTTAATCGCAAAATATAATCAATATTGACTTGAAAATAATTTCCTAATTGATATAATCTTCTAGTCGGTATTAAAAACCGATCATTTTCCCATCGCCCATATAAAGAATCACTGACACCCAAATCGGCAGCAATTTTTCTTTTTGTAAGTTCTTTTTCTTCTCTTAATTCTTCTAACCTTGTATGATTCATGATCAATCTACCTCTTTTTTAATTTTGCCATTAATTAAAAAAATATTTGAAAAATCGAACAACATACGAGCAAAATGTGCTATAATTTTTAAAAGTAATAGAAAGGACTAAAAATATGAAAATCATACCAAATGAAAATATAATTTATTTAGATAATGAAGATGAAATAATTATTAAAAAAGAAAATAAAAAAGCGACTTTAATTAAATGCTTACATGGTAGCTTTACAATTGATGATATCTCTTTAGAAAAAGCTCCAAAAATAAATATAAAACCTGAACAAGTAAAAATTTTAAAGACATTAATTAGCAAAAAAAATAGCATTCAAATAAGAACACTATTTCATAATCCAAGGAAAATCATTTTAAATGAAAATGAATCAATTTTCATCAACAAATGAATTTTCCTTTTTTAATGCACTAATAAGAAAAGTATGACTAAATTTTTCATAAAAAAGTTTCTTATGAAAAAGCATTTTAAAAAATATAAGTAAATAATAAATACAAAAGGCTAATGCTAAAAGCCATCGCATCACAAAATTCCAAATACCGAGGTAAGAAGAAAAGATACCGACAATCAAAAACGCGAAATAAACAAAACCATACATTTCTAAACTCAAGAAAAGAAATCTTTCTAAATAACTATACCAATGTGGAGTTTCTCTATATATTTTTAAATGAAAAAACTTATAAAAAAGAGTTTGACCATTTAAAAAAAGAGGAAGAATACCAAAATAACCTAAAAACCATAAATAAGAATAAGGCAAACGAAAAATACCTATAAGAACACTTACTAAAATAGTATCAAAAGAAAAAGCAAGAACTCTTCGAACAAAAGAAACCTTCTCCCCCATTTTCAAAGATTTTTGATCAATCGCTTCTCGAGTTGGTAAAAATTTAAGAAAAAAACTTCCCAAAAAATAGCCTAAAAAACCACCAAAAGTATTTAAAAGCAAATCGTCTAAATCAAACAAGCGATATCCTCTTGGATAAATAAAATAAAGACCACTAAGCTGTGTAAGCTCAAAAAATAAACTTAAGAGAAAACTAGCCAATACGGTTTTCTTTAAATCCCATTCAAAATAATAATGTAAATAAACCCCAAAAGGAATAAAAAGAAAAATATTAAATACAGGTACATAAAAACTCGCTGAAGTAAAAGCAGGAATATAAGTAGAAAAATCTTGTAAAACAAACCCGCTTTCTTTAATAAAATCGGTTACAAAAGCAAAAGGAATAAGTCGCATCGTTGGAGTGGTCATTGCACTTACCTCTTCAATAGAAGGTAAAGGTAAAATAACTAAAAAATAAGCTACTAATAAATAAAGTAAAAATGAAAAAAGAATAAGCCCACGATACCAATATACCGAACCATACTTATGATACTCTCGAATCATATAAGGTAAAAACAAAAGAAGCAAAAGAAAAGGAAAACAAACAAACGCGGCCTTTATCGCGACAACATAAGACATAACTCCACCACTTCCTTTACTAAAATAGCATATTTTTTAAAAAAATACCTTTTTCTAAACCAATTATATCTTACAATATTGAAAGAAAAAGGATGAGTTAAATATTCTCATCCCTTAAAGAAGTTAAAATGTTTTCTGTTTTAATCTTTCGAGTAGAATAATACATAGTTAAAAGGACAATAATGAAAACTCCAAAAATACTAATCAAAATAGCTGTCCAAGGAATCAACACTCCTCCAAAAGAAAATGAATAACCCATACTTCTTGCAATCAAGAAAATGAAAGCAAAAGAAACAGGTAAAGCATAAAATAGAGATTTTAAACCAAAGAACAAACTTTCAAAGAAAATCATTTTTTGAAAACCTTTTGGCGATAAACCAACACTTCTTAACATTGCAAATTCTTTTCTTCTTAAATGAATACTTGTATAGATTGTATTAAAGACACTAGTTACACCAGTTAAAACAACCAAAGTAATAAAACCATACATTAAAATTTTAATAGCTAAAACAGAATTTTGTTCTTGCTTGAAAAGAATTTTAGGTGAATTAATAGTTGTATCCAACGTATTTTTATAAGTAGTATTTAACTCATTATATAATTGATCATACTCATCGCTAACTATAGATAAATAATAGATTGAATCCTCTAAAGATTCTTCATCAAATAATCCACTTGATAAAGCTATATCTAAGGACATAAACACGGTTGGAGTATGACTGTCATAAGAATAATAAGTATAACTTTGAATCTTTTCGTTAGGCAATATGGAGAAAATAGCTAAGTCCTGACAAGAATTTAAAGAACATAAAGAAAGACTAGATAAATTCTCATTGAACACTTTAGTTCGATAAGATTTTCGACTACCATTTGTATACTCTGTATAAGAAATATCATTTAAGAAAAGAGTTTTTTCCACTGGCATTCCAATTTCTAAAGCCATCTTTTGATAATCTTCATTAGAAAGAATGATAGTCATGAAAGGTAATTCTTCACCATAATAATTTTCTATATAAGTAGCAAAATCTTTTTGAAAAACACTTAAATCTTTTACAGAATAATCTAGAGCTCTTAAAGAATACTCATAAGATGAAGTAATCAAATCATTTGCTTTGATTTCATGAATAACATTTTCATCATTAGAAGTAACCAAAATATCATAATTCGGTAAAGTATTTAAATCTGTAATGGATAAACCATATTGTAAATATGTACTAAAGGAAATAAACAAAACAATACTAATAAACAAAGACAATAAAGTAACTCGATATTTTCGTTTATTTCTTTTCATGTTTTTTAAAGCAATCTCGCCTTCCATTCCAAATATTTTACGAATCCACTTTGGAGTTTTAACGTTTTTTCTTGGAATTTTTATTTCATCATTCTCTCGAATCATCTCAATTGCCGTTACTTTACTAGATCTCTTAGCTGGGATAAAAGCAGAAATATAAACAACTAAGATCATAAACAAAATAGGTATCAATAAATAATATGGATTTACAGTAAAAACTAAATGATCTCCTAAAATCGCTAAAAGTAATGAATTTAAAACTTGAACCAAAATATAAATGCCTAAAAAAGCTCCTAAAACTCCTAAAAGAATACCTATAAATCCAACGATGAAAGCTTCAAAAAAAACAGTATATTTGATTTGCTTAGGTGTAGCTCCCAAACTGGAATACAAACCAAAAGATCTTTTTCTTTCCATTGTAGAAATAGCAAAAGAATTATAAATAACAATAATAGAACCAACACTTAATAAAACAAGAACAATTGTAAGCATTGAAGAAATAGTTTTATTAATATTAGAATATTTAGAAACACCATAATAATACATAAGACCATCATGAACATTACAAGAAGCTTCATCATCTAGCTTTTCACAAATATCTTCAGTAACTTGATAAGATTTCTTTGGATTTTCATATTCAACATAAGTACGATAAGAAACAATATCTTCACTTTTCGAAGTAAAAGCCATATATCCAGGTGCTGAATAATCTTCAGCTTTACTGCGATCTATAATACCCACGACCGTATAAGTTTTAGAAAATTTAGGAACAATACTTTCATCTGTTTTCAATTCTGAAGAATCATCATCTGTCATAATTAAAGGAACAGAATTATCGTAAATTTCTTCTCCTTGACTAACTCGTGGTCCAATCTCTAAAGTTATTGTATCCCCAACTTTTAAATCCACTTCTCCATTAGTTTTTAAATGACTTGGAAGAACAATTTCATTATCATTAATAGGATATCTTCCTTCTAAAAGATCTTCATGTAAAAAATACTCATCAGTTGCCGAAGCAATATATAAATAAGGTTTATAAGTATTGGTACTAGAAATTGAAGCATACCCAACAATACCATAAGAATAGGATTTATCTACATCCACATACCTCTTAATCTGTTCAGTTTCTTCATAATTCAAAGAATCAAAATAAGCATGATAAGAACCAGATGTATGAATTTCTTCTTGAATCATATACTGTAAAAAAGTCGAGACAAGTAATCCTATACCAACCATTAAAGCAGTAGATAAAGTAATACCAATAATTGTAACAATAGTTCTCTTTTTATTCATAAAAAGATGTTTAACAGTTAAACGGTTTAAAAGTTTCATCTTACTTCACCTTTTCATCCCGAACAATTTGTCCATCTTCAATCGTAATAATTCGATTTGCATGCATTGCTAAATTTTCATCATGTGTAATCATAATAATTGTTTGACCATACTTTCGATTAGAAATTTCCAAAAGTTCCATAATTTCATGACTACTTTTACTGTCTAAATTTCCAGTAGGTTCATCAGCTAAAAGCAAAGATGGATGATAAATCAAGGCTCTTCCAATACTAACTCGTTGCTGTTGACCTCCAGAAAGTTCATTAGGTAAATGATTCACACGATTTTCTAACCCTAAAGTTTCAATAAGCTCTTGCAAATATTTTTGATCTGGCTCCTTGCCATCAAGTAAAACAGGTAAAGAAATATTTTCTTTTACATTTAAAATCGGAATTAAATTATAAAATTGATAAATTAATCCAACTTGTCTTCTTCGAAAAATTGCCAAATTATTTTCATTTAAAGAAAAAACATCTGTCCCTTCTACATAAACATGACCACTAGTAGGTTTATCTACACCACCTAAAATATGTAATAAAGTACTCTTTCCACTTCCACTAGGTCCAACAATCGCGACAAATTCACCCTTAGAAACACTAAAAGAAACATCTTTTAATGCATGAACCAAAGTACTATCCTTTCCATAACTTTTAGATAAATGTTCAACTCGTAAAATCTCCATGCATCTCTCCCTTTCTTGATACCATTATACTAAAGAATTATGACGATTAAATGACAAATTTCATGACAATTTTGTCATAAAAAAAATGTTTAGCTCCCTAAACATTTAAAAGAATCATTCAATCCGATAAGGATTAGTAGCCGTGCCATCTCCTAATTTTAAGCTATTTGGTTTTAGATTTATGACAGGCCTTACACCGTTCGAATTAAAAACGCCAGAGCTGCCGAACGGATTACCATTACTAAGCACGAGCAGAACGCTCGCATAGTAGCCATTAAAGTGGTAAGGCGACATAGTCCAATAATCATTTCCTGTATATAAATAATAATCAAAATTACTGGTACTAAATCCACCTGCTAAAACAGCTTCATCTGTTGTAAGTAATCCTATTGGATAAGTAAGATCTCGATTGCCGATGGTCTCATCATTTACCGTAAATCGATCTTTTGCTGCATCATATGTATATTCTTTTGCATAATATATAGTTTCATCTGCATCTTGAGAATGAGTAGAATAATACTCAGTTGATCCTTCTACTATTCGATCCCGATTTCCATACATATAGCCTACTCCAGCATTATCGTATGAAACCCTAGAATTTACAGATTCTTGAACATTATCCTTTTTCCAATATTGATTATATGGACTTTCTCCTATTTGAGTGTATTTTGTTGTACTATCATTATATCCATTTTTTAAAACTTCTTCTTTATTATCTAAAGCATCTATGACACTTGCATCTCCTGCATAGATCATTCTTATCGAATTATCACCATTGATTCTTAGGATTTGCCAATAGTATCCTGCAAACTTTACCCAGTTATTTTCTACATTTCCTCGGTAGTAATAGCTAGTTCCATAATCATCTGGAGCACTACAAAGGTAACCATTCGTACTTTCTGACGAACTAACCTTTACTGTTCCATCTTCTTTTACTGTTGGGCATTTTCCAGTTGTATCTAACCCCGCTATAATACTACAATTTACACTATCTTCACCATATTTTTCTACACAAAGGTCATAATCGGTTGGTATCTCTGTGATGTAGGAAGCTGTAATGGTGATTTTTCCTTCAAATGTTTTATTACTTACTGGATCATCCATTCCAACACTTTCATCAATCCATAATCTAAATGTATGTGTGATGTTGTCGCATTTTCTAAAGTGGTTTTTACTACTTCATTTTCAGTTAAGACTTTAGCATTTGTATCAAGCATCCCTTTAACATATTGACTATCTAGTGTTGCTATATTTAATATTTCTAAATTGATTTGATAACTTACATAGGCAGCACATTTATTTGATATTTTAAAAGTGTAAGGTGTTAGACTACTTCCTTCTTGATCAGTCATTGGATAAGCTTTCGAAAGAGTAATCGCGTCTGTTTCTTCTACAAATTCAATATCAAAGCAATCTGTTACTACTTGATTTGATCCACTTTGAGTATGTGTTAAAAACCAATAAGCATAACTTATTCCTATACATACCATGATCAATAACAAAATTAAAATTACTAATGCCATTTTATTGTCTTTTATTTTCTCTAACATTTTTCGTACTCCTATCACTCATTTTTTCTTCTCATAGTATGGAGTAAAATTTGTTTTTTAAACACAAATCTCCTTTAATGATTTTCCATTATAGAGCAAGTATATCACAAAATCGCACAGTTTAGCAACTTGTTCATAAAATACCTTGATGAGATGAGAAAATCAAGCAAAGGTGATTACTATGATCAATCTTGGAGAAAGAATCAAATATATAAGAGAAACTTACGACACTACCCAAGAAGAACTAGGAAATTATTTACATCTATCAAAATCTTCCATAAGCCATTATGAAAAAAATGATCGAATAATACCTTTAAAAAAACTTTCTTTAATGTCTAATTATTATGATTTATCCATAGATTACATTTTAGGAATTACAAATATTAAAAAATATCAAGATTTAAAAAAAAACATTCATTTAAGCATAACAGCTGAAAGAATTAAAGAAATTTTAAAAGAACAAAAGCTTACAAATGTAGCTTTAGCAAAAGAATTAAATACAACCGAATCATGTATTCGTAAATACAAAACAGGACAAACATTAATTTTAACCACCTTTGCTTTAGAATTATACTATAAATATAATTATTCCATTGACTGGATCATCGGAAAAACAGAAAACAAAAAAGTCAAAGAAAAACAAAAGATTTTCAACTAACCTTTTGTTTTTTTAAACTACACTTTTATAAAAATGAATGAGAAAAGTTGTATATTTTCCTACTTCACTTTTACAAGAAATAGTCGCATTACTTCTTTCTAAAATAGTTTTCGTTAAATTTAAACCAATCCCAATACTTTCCTTATCCGAACTACTTTTATAAAATCTTTCAAAAATATGTTTTAAATCCTTTTCGGAAATGCCTTCTCCATAATCCGTAATAGCTACTTCTAAATACAATGGATTTTCAGAAACTAAAACATCTATTTTTCCATTTTCATAAGAATGTTCACAAGCATTTTTTACAATATTTAAAATAGCTTCACTAAGCCAAGTAAAATCCCCCAGAATCATATAAGAATCTTTAATATTCATTTGAACTTGAATATTTTTAGCAACCAATTGTAACTCAAGTTGTTCTAATACAGATTCAAATAGTTTCTTTATCGAAACAGGTTCTTTTTTTAATGGAGTCATTCCACTTTCAATTTGACTTACTTTTAAAAGAGTAATAATTAAAGTTTTCATATGGAGAATAATTTGTTCTTGTTTTTTTAAAAATTCTTGTCTTGTTTTTTCATCTAAAGTAAAAGAAGAAAGATTATCATTTATAATAAGTAAACTCGTTAATGGAGTTTTTAATTGATGAGAAATATCTTCTAAAGTTTTAGATAATTCTTTTTTGGCTTGCGTAGAAGATTCTAAAGCATTTTTTAATCGACTAGTTACTTTCATTAAATCATTTTGTAAAGTAGCTAATTCTCCACTTTGAAAATCTTTTAAATTAATATTAATATTTTGAGAAAGTAAAGAAAATAAATAAGTATCTATTTGTAAAATCTCTTTTTTTCTTCTTCGTTCGTTTAACCAAAAATAAATAAAAAATACAAGCATTAAAAAGAAAAAGAAAACAAAATAGACAATATAGAAAGTTTTTTTCATCTCAGCTACACTATCTAAATAATCCAAGGAACTTAAATTCGTTAATCCATATTTTTCTAAAACAGAAAAATCATTCGTGGAAGAAACATTAGATAAAGCATCGATAATTTCCGTTTCCAATTCAGGATGATTTTCTAAAACTTGATTTACTATCATGGCGTTATTGGAAATAATTTCTCTTTTAGCTCGATCAAATAAAGAATACATTCCAAGAAATCCTAAAAGAAAGAAAAAGAAAAAAAGAAAAAAAAGTTGAATAAGTCGCTTTTTCATGAAGGATCACCTATTTTATATCCAACACCTCTTACCGTTTCAATAATTTTTGGATGGTTTGGATCATCTTCAATCTTTTCTCGCAGTCTTTTAATATAAACCGTTAAAGTATTATCATTCACATATTCTTCATTGACATCCCAAATGTCGGCAAGCATTTTTTCTCGAGTAAAAACCACATTAGGATTCGTAGCCAAAATAAGTAAAATTTTATATTCCATAGAAGTTAAAAAAATTTCTTGATTGTTTTTAAATACTTTAGCACTACTAGGATCTATTTCCAAATTTTGAATATAAATTCTCTTAGAAAATGAAGCATTTCCCCTTCGTAAAACTGATTTCATGCGACTAATAAGTTCTCTAGTTCGAAAAGGTTTAGTAATATAATCCCAAGCTCCCATATCAAGACCTTGAACAATTGAAACTTCAGAATCATTTGCTGTCAAAAAAATAACAGGAACTTTTTCATGAATTTGTTTTAAAATTTCAAAACCATTCATGTCTGGCAAATTCACATCTAATAAAACTAAATCGAAAGGTTCGTGAAAAAGAAAATCCAAAGCTTCTTTGCCACATAAAGCACAATAAACATCAAAGCCTTCTTGCTCTAAACAAAATTTTAAACCCATTGAAATAGATGAATCATCTTCGACAATTAAAATTTTTGTTTTCATAAAACCTCATTTCTTCTTTTAAATTATATCACGAAAGCAAAAAAAAGAAATGACGATTTTGTCATTTAATTTTCATAGTATATTGTTTGCCACGAATATTTACTAACAAATCTATTTTAGTAGCATTGCGGATATTTTGATCAATTTCAAACACCCAAGTATCAGAAAGTTCTCGTGGAGTAAGATTGGAAATAGTACTAGTATAAGTCTTATCATTTACTGTATATCTTACTTTCAAAAAATCTGTAACAAAACTGCTACTTCCCTTACGAGCTTCATAGTAATTGGTGTAATTACTCAAAACAAACATTCGATTTAAAACAAGTAAGGTTTTAGAAGAACCTGAAACTACTTTATTTTTTAAATTTTGACAAATAGAATTCGTACAACTTTGATAAGAATATTCATAAGAATTACTTATCAAATAATCATTAATTTGAATTTGGGTAAGTCCTAATCGAGTATCAGATAATTCTAAAATTTTTCCAAAATCAACTTCTCGAACATTCTCTGTTTCAAAAACTTTTTCATAATTTAAACGAACCGTTTTATAAATAGGGGTAACACTTCCAATTTCAAAAGTAACAGAATCTAGAATCTTTAATTGCATGGATTCGTTTATCAAAGAAGGATCCACTTCATATACAAGGACATAAACATTTTCGCTGCCCGCTTCTATTCTGGTATTTCGAGTATAAGGCAATCCCAAATCCGGAAAATTTGCTGAACGATCCAAAATAGGTTCAATCATTCGATTAGAAACAGAAAGGCGAAAATTTTCATAATCTAAAGTCGAAGCAGATCGACCATTATTTTTAATCTTTACGGCAATAGCCATAGAATAAGTATCTTTAACATTACCACCTAAATCTAAATTGGTTAAAATAGAATCTTCAACACTTATGGCTAAACTATTATGAGAAATTCGTTGCGTTTCACGATAAACACGATTATAAACTCCAAAATTTAAATACACTAAAGTTCCTAAAACAACCACGACAATTGAAGCTAATATAGAAAAAGCAATTTTATTTTCTAAAACATAATATTTAAATTCTCTTATAAAACGTCTAGCAGTTCTTTTATATTTATAAGCATTTTTTCCAAAAACCAACTCAAACTCTTCACTATCAATATCTGTAATCTCTAATTCTTTAGCATCTTCATCAAAATTAAATTTTTTAACATCAAATCCAATACCGCGTAAAACACTATAGCCTAAAAAGAAAAACTGAGGCAAATAAACGATAATAGCAATATCGCGATAAACACGAACAGTCTGAGCCGTCAATGTAGCTTCTTCTATTTGATTTAAAATACTATAACAAAAAGAAATTAAAACAAATAAGACAATATAATACAACATCAAAAATAAATAAAATTTTGTATCTTTCTTTTTCTGCCGCATTAAAAAATAAATTGCTAAAACAAATAGTAAAACCAGCAAAATAGCTAAATACATAAAATAATTAATATAAGTTCCTGCTAAATTAGTTTCACTAGTAAAATAATTCGCACTGACATAAGAATTTAAAAATGTAGCAATGGCCCCAGTTCGAAAAATCAAATAAATTAAAGGGATACACAAAAGCAAATGAATAAGCTTAAAATGCTTAATTAAGAAAGCATAAGGTTTTTTTAGAACCACATCGATCCCTCCTATCCTTTCTATAATCATACCACAGATAAAAACTAAAGTAAAAAAAAACATGAAAGTTTTCTTTCACTGCAAATGGAAATATTAAGTGTCCGCACATATTATTACCTAAAATGTAAGATTTTATATACTTGATAATATCATGT
>CALVOC010000020.1 GCA_944350145.1 uncultured Bacilli bacterium | reverse complement strand
GATATTGATTCATTTTATGAAAAAGTGAAAAGTTTGAAGATTCCCATTTTTCTTTTTTTTAAAGTTAGTGAATATAGAGTTCAAGATCAAATTTATCAAGATAAAGAATTTTTAATTCAAGATCCAGATGGATATTTGTTACGATTTAATAATTGAGGTGTAATGATGAATCGCTTAGAAAAATTTGAGGGAGCTTTAGAAGAAATTATAAAGGAATATGATTCTTTAGGAAAGGAACTTCAAAAACTACGTCAAGAAGGAAAGATGAAAACCGCAAAATTTCGAGAATTATTAGGAAAAAAACTTGTTTATAGTATGATTTTAGATATTTTTGAAAAATATGAAATTTTAGATAAAAAAAATATATAATAGATTTTAAATTTTGGGTGAAGAAACTTAGAGTTAAATAAAAATTGGAAAGAAGTGAAAATATGAAGCAAAAAGTTATATTAGGAGTACTTGGGGGAATTCTTGTCATTGGAATAGGAGTAGGAATTTATTTATTTTTAAATAGAGAAAATTTTCAAGCAAATTCAACACCTGTTTTGGAAAATTCAGCTTTTAATGTAGAAGATATTGAGATTGTAGAAAAAAAAGAAAATGAAGAGAATATTTTAAATAGAAATGCTACTTTAGAAGATGTTACTTTTAATAACGATAAAATAAATGTTTATCTTTTTTGGGGAAATGGTTGTCCTCATTGTGAATATTTATTAAGCTATTTAGAAGAGATTTATCCAGAGTATCAAAAGTATTTTGATTTTTATGGCTTTGAAACTTGGGAAAATGAAGAAAATGCAGAATTAAGACAAAAAGTAAATGAAAAATTTTCTATAACAAGTGCTAGTGTTCCCTTTTTGATTATTGGAAAAGAAACGATAATAGGATTTAATAGTTCTAAAAAAGAAAGTATTTTAAATTCTATAAAAAGTGCTTTTGAAAGTACAGATCGTTATGATGTGTTAAAAAATATTATGGAGGAATAAAGTACATATGCATAAGCTTGTAAAAGAAAATATAAAGGATTTTGATAAAAAAACGATCGCGGTGTATTTTACTTTGAGATTACTCGTTATTTTAGTTATGATTATTCAAATTCTCCATGGTAACTGGGAAGCCGTGTTTTTATGTGTGTTGACTTTATTTTTATTTTTGGTGCCTTTTTTTATTGATAAAAAGTTAAAAATTGATTTACCAACACCGTTAGAAATTGTTATTTTGCTTTTTATTTTTGCCGCGGAGATATTAGGTGAAATTCAAAATTTTTATGGGATTTTTCCTTACTGGGATATGTTGCTTCATACATTAAATGGTTTTTTATGTGGAGCAATCGGTTTTTCTTTAATTGATATTTTAAATGAAAATAAAAATAAAAAGAAGACTTTTAAGTTAAGTCCTATATATGTTGCATTAGTTGCTTTTTGTTTTTCGATGACTATTGGTGTACTATGGGAATTTTTTGAATATGGTGTTGATAAACTAATGAAATACGATATGCAAAAAGATAAGATTGTCGAGAATATTTCTTCTGTTCTTTTAAATGAAAATGGTGAGAATGTTCCCGTGATTCTAGAGAATATTTTGAGTACAACTATTTATTATCAAGAAAATGGCGAGATTCGAGAAGAAAATATTAAAGGATATTTGGATATTGGATTAAATGATACGATGGAAGATTTGCTCGTCAATTTTATTGGAGCTTTTACTTTTTCTATTTTTGGATATTTGTATATTAAAAATCGAGAAAAATATAGATTGGTGGAAGGTTTTATTCCAAGATCTAAAGAATAAGCAGATGTTCTGCTTAAAAAATTAAATTAAGAATGAAAGGTCTCAAGTGGTTATGGAAACAAGTTATATAGATGTAATAAATAAGGATTATTTGTACAATCTAGGATTTTTACCAGAGCAGTTAAATTTTATTTCTGAATTAGTGAAAAAAGGAATTCAGGAAAAATTATATACAAATACAAAAGATTTTAAACACGATTTAAAACATATTGAAAGAGTTTTAATTTATGTTCAATGGATTTTAAATGAAAAAAAGAAAAATGGAGAAGTAATTGAAAATTCAGAACTTCTATTTAATGCAACACTTTATCATGATATCGGAAAAACAATTGGAGCTACTAATGAGGAACATGGAAAAATTGGAAGTCAAGAAGTATATAAATATTTAGAGAATACTTTAGATGAAAAATCAATGAAAATCGTTTCTTCGCTTATAAAAACACACGCGAGTGAAAATGACATTGTAGAACTTTCAGAAGAGTTTTCTGAAGAAGAAAAAAGGAAAATTCAAGAATTATCTGATATTTTAAAAGATGCCGATGCTTTGGATCGTAATCGCTTGAATTATCCAGCACCTATGGGTGTTTGTGATGAAAATAAATTGAGAACTAAAGAGGCTAGAAAAATTTTAAAATTTAGTGATCAATTTTTAGAAGAATATAATAAAGCTATAATTTTTTCTAAAGAAAAGAAATCCGGCACTAAAATTTTTAATAACTATCAAAAATTAGATGAATGGATTAATCAATATTTAGAAAATAAAAAAAATAATCATGAAGAAATTGGCTATATGTTTCATGCCTCGATGGATCCTAGTATTTTTCATTTGACACCTATTGAAAGTACTCAAAAAGGAAATTATGTATATGCTGGAGTAGATCCGGTCGATTGTTTTACAATGGCTACTTTTCGTTTAAGTTCTTTATTCAAGCGAGGAAAAAATGAAGAAACAAAAGTTAGGCAAATTATCGATGTTTTTCCTGGTACAATTGATGCTACTTTACAGCATAAGTTTATTACCATTTATCGCGTTCTTGAACAAGAATTTACGGAGTATATACGTGCTTCAACTTCATCTTCAAGACGTGAATGGGTTAGTAGTAACGAAGTTTCGCCTGTAGAAGAAGTTACTTTTTTGGCTACAGATTTATTAAATCATATAAAAGAAAGAGGT
The DNA here is from genome assembly GCA_944350145.1 of uncultured Bacilli bacterium. Classification (GTDB taxonomy): domain Bacteria; phylum Bacillota_I; class Bacilli_A; order RF39; family UBA660; genus Ventrenecus. The sequence continues at coordinate 14,121 of CALVOC010000020.1, read as the reverse complement.
TTGTTAGAAATAGTCGAAAATCCTTCTGAAAGATTTGCTTTAAAGTCCGTAATGCCAGGAAAAATTAATATCTGGGATTTAAAGAAAGCAAAAGATAATCCTTTGATTTTTACAGAAAAACACTTATTAATAGAACAATTTTTAAATTATTATGCCCCTCATTTTTTACCTGCGTATTGTGAAGCAGAACAGCTCATGTTTCATAAAATCAAAAAATATTCTTTAGAGTATTACCAAAAATATCATGAATATCCTGATTATTCTAGTGAAGATGAAGTTCATATAAAGCAATTAGAAAATATTATTCTTCCAAAATTGGAAAATCGGGATTATATTGATTATTTATTGAAAATTGCTGAGACTTCTAAAAAAAAACAGCAATTAAGTAATGTTCTTAATGAATTGATTGAACAAAAAGAACAGAATGAAAAACAATCCTTAAAATTAGGACAAATTTCTTTAAAAATATTTTGGATATTAGAAATATTGAGTATTGGTTTTCTTCTTATAAGTTTCTTTCTTTTAAATCAATAAAAGTTCATTTAATTTTTATAAATATAATAATATGAAAAGTAAAAAAGTAGAAAATTTTTAAAAATTTGATCTATTTTAATTAGAGAGGAAATTTTTGAAAAAAGATTATAAAATGATCTTTTTTTTCTGTTTTTCAAAAATTCTTCTTCTAAATATGTCAAAATATGATAAAATATGTATGTAAGAGTAGGAGGGGCATCCATGAGTGTCGAATTAATAATTGTGATAGGTATCTTATATTATATGGTTACAGTTGCTTTGATCTTGTTGGTTTTAAATTTTATGCATCGTAAAAATAAGAACTCTATCCGTAAACAAATGGATGAATTGGAACGAGATAAAAATTTAGTAATCTCTGCTTCTTTGATTGCTGAATTAAATAAAGTGGAACCATTAATTGATAATTCTAGTATGAAAAGTACTTTAGTTTTATGGCAAAAGAGATTTCAAAAAATTAAAGAAGAAGATGTTCCAAGAATAACTGATGCTTTATTAGAAGCTGAAGAATTGTATGCGAATAAAGATTTTAAGACAGTTAAGAAAAAACTTTCAGAAATTGAAATGGACATTTATTATGTTCGAACTAAAGCAGATTTTTTGCTAGAAGAAATTAAAGAGATTACTTTAAGCGAAGAAAGAAATCGAGAAACTATTACTAAATTAAAAGCAAGTTATCGTGAAATATTAATGAAATATCAAGAAAATAAAAATGATTATACGTTGGTCTCTTCACCATTAGAGTTACAGTTTGAAAATGTCGATAAACTTTTTAGTGCTTTTGAAGTGGCTATGGAAAATAAAGCTTATCAAGAAGTAAGTAAAATTGTGAAAGCTATAGATGATTTAATTGGAAATTTAAAATTGGTGATCGATGAAGCTCCATCTATTATCATGTTGGGAAAAAATATTATTCCTAAAAAAATCACTGATATTACAAATATTTCTAAAAAAATGGAAAAAGATGGTTATAATTTAGAGTATTTAAATATTCCTTATAATGTAACTGAATCTAGTAAAAAGATTACGGATATTTTTCAACGTTTAAACGTTTTGAATATTGAAGATTCTATTTTTGAACTTAAAACTATGTTAGATTATTTTGATTCCATATATAATGAATTTGATAAAGAAAAAATTTCACGGAAAATATATAATGATTATTTGAGAACTATTTTAATAAAAATTACTAAATTGACAAAGATTAATGATACTTTATTAAAAAGGTTAGATGATATTAAATACAGTTATGATTTAAATGATGAAGATGTAGAAGTTGTTTTTCAGATTAAAGAAGAATTGGCTAGCGAACGCGGTGAATATGATGATATTGTTGATGATGGTCGAAGTAAAAAATCTTCTTATTCTCATTTGGGCAAATTAATGGAACTTTTAAATGTAAAAGTTTTAAAAACAGAGGAAAAGTTAGAAGTTGCTTTAAGAACGTTAGGAAGTTTAAAAGAAGATGAGTTGAGAGCTCGTGAGCAATTAGATGAAATGAAACAGATATTAGAGTCTGCTAAAGTAGGGATTAAATCTTTTAAATTGCCTTTAATTCCTGAAAATTATTTTGTGGAACTTGCTGAAGCAACTGAGGCTATTGCCAATATGGTAAAAGAGTTAGAGAAGACGCCGATTTCTATCAAAGTTTTAAATACTCGGGTTGATACAGCAAGAGATTTGGTTTTAAAAGTCTATAATACAACTAAAGAAATTGTTAAAACCGCTAAAATGGCTGAAACTGCTATTGTTTATGGCAATCGTTATCGGCCAGTAAATACCGAAGTTGATATTGGGCTTATGAAAGCAGAAAAATTGTTTTTTCAAGGAAAGTTTAAAAATTCTTTGGAACAAGCGATTCACGCGATTAATGTGATTGAACCTGGTATTTATAAAAAATTAATGGATGATTATCAAAATTAAAAAAATATAAGGAGTAACAACGATGAAGAAGTTAATGATTGATTTGGATGAAACGATTTGTCAGGGTGGTTATTTAGAAGCCGTGAATGATTATTTAAAAACTGATTACCAATATACAGATATTCCTCATTATTATGTTGAAGATGTTATGGATTCAGAAGAAAAGGAAAAATTTTTGGATTATTTTTATCAAAATGTGAATATTTATGAGAATGCTAAAATTATGCCTAAAGCTTTAGAAGTCATAGAGGAGCTATCTAATTATTATGAAATTTATATTGTAACAGCTTTTGTAGATAAAAGACGAGTGAAGGAAAGCAGTATAATGGCCAAGTATAAATATGAATGGATTATTCAAAATATGCCGTATATCGATCCTAAAAAAATTATTTTGACAGGTTCAAAGAATATCATTATGTGTGATGTGAAAATTGATGATAAAGTAGCCAATTTAAAAGGATATGGAGAAACAAAATTATTGATTGATCAATTGCATAATCAAAAGTATACTTTTGAAGAGCTAGAAAAAGAAGGTATAAGAAGAGTTTATGATTGGGAACAAATTCGTTCTATTTTAATAAAGGAAAGTGAAGAAGTATGATTTATTTAGATTATTCTGCAACAACACCTGTTGCTTATGATGTTTTAGAGTCTTATACAAGAGCAACAAAAGATTTTATGGGCAATCCGAATTCTTTGCATAGTTTAGGTGTGAAGTCAAAGGCTTTAATGCACAGTGCTATTAAACAGATAAGTGATATTTTTAATGTTTTGGAAAGTGAGATCACTTTTACTGCGGGAGCAACTATGTCTAATAATTTGGCTTTGATTGGTACGGCTTTAGCAAATATGAAGTATGGGAATCATATTTTAGTTTCTAAATTAGAGCATCCATCTATTTATAATATTTGTAAGTATTTAGAAAATATTGGGTTTGAAATTGGCTATATTAACAATACTTCGGATGGACTCGTTGATTTTGATGATTTAAAAAGACAAATGCGTGAAGATACGATTTTAGTAAGTGTATGTGCTGTAAATAGTGAGATGGGAATAAGGCAGCCTTTGAAGATTATTAGACAAATTATCAAAAAAGAAAATCCCCATACTTTTTTACATAGTGATATGACTCAAGCTTTAGGAAAAATTCCAGTAAATTTTCATGACGTGGATTTAGCTAGTGCAACAGCTCATAAAATATATGGACCTAAAGGAATTGGATTGTTTTATAAAAATAGTCGTGTACCTTTTACTCCACTTTTGTATGGAAGTGGATCGGTGAATATGTATAATCCTGGGACTCCACCTGTTCCTTTAATCGTTGCTTTTTCTAAAGCAATTCGACTCGCGACAGTTGATTTGGATAAAAGAGAAAATTTTATTAAAAGATTAAATGAAAAGATTGTCAATGAATTAAAAAAATATGATGGAATTAAAATCAATCAAACAAAAATTTGTATTCCTCAAATTTTAAATATTTCTTTTGATCATATTAAGGCTGAAACTTTTTTGCATGCTTTAGAAGAATATGAGATTTATGTCAGTACAAATACAGCTTGTTCTAGTGGTGAAGTTTCTACTGCTGTTATGGCTGTTTATAACGATAAAAAGAGAGCTTCTAGTACTTTAAGAATTAGTTTGTCTTATTTAACTACTACTGATGAGATCAATAAATTTCTTGCTTGTTTTCGTCTTGTTTATGAAAAACTTAGTTTGTTAAAAAAAGAAGTAGACTAAAACTGGTCTACTTTTATAATGCATTTTTCTTTTTGGTTTCTTCGTCTTCGTAAAAAAATAGTTTTTTTCTTTCGGATAAAGTGGTTTCTAAATAGTTTTTATAAAATTCTATTTCTTCTTCTGTTAGAGAATGTTCAAATTTCTTTTCATTTAAAATTGCTTCGATAGTTGTTTCAATAGAAATGGACTTGTTTGTTTTTTCAGAAAAATATGTATATAATTCAGTTAAAAATTGATTTGCTTCTTTATCGTATCCATAAAATACTGTGTTGTTGTTAAAAAGAAGAGAGTATTTTGTTGTAAAATTTTCATAGAGTTCTGGATTTGTTTTTTTCAAAATTTTTAGTAGAGGTTCAAGAATTTGCATGATTGTATGGGTTGGATTATTTCTTTGTAAATAATTGATTTTTTCAAAGAATTCTTCTAATGAATCGCTGTCTAGTAAAGCCATAGGTTCTAAAAACCAACTGGTAGTACATAAACTGTTTTCTTTATCGGTAATTGCTAAAAAGGTATAGTTAAGCTCATAATTATTTTCCCAAGTCGGATCTGAATAATATAGCCCATCTATTTGATATTTTGGATCCTTTAAATAGACATAACATCTTGCATGACCAGATTTTTTGATTATAGGAGCGATTAACTTTAATTTTGTAGTAATGTCTTGTAAATAATTAAAAAATTTTTGAAAACGTGGAAGAATTTTTTGGAGTTTTAATGGCAATTTTTTTTGAAGTGTATAAAAAATTTCGTTTTCTTTCCAACTTTGATAAAGTCCAAGGTTTCCAGTAATGTATGTGCAGGGAATATTTACTAATTCACATAAATTGGTGAGTAAGTTTGCATATCCAGAACATACCATATATTCATTATCTAAAATTCTATATATACAGCGGGCATCTCTTGCATCGGCTAAATTTTCTTTATACATTTTATAGCTTTTTACTAAATCATATAAGAATATATATTTTTCAAAAGGACTTAGATGGCTTTTTTTTAGGGGTTCGATTAAAGCATTTAAGTTTTCTGAGGTTCGAAAAAAATCTTCTTTAGTTGGAGTGTTTTGATATTCATTATTTGATTTGTCTAAGTAATCGTTTTTAATATCTATGTTTAAACTCTTTTGATAAGGTACTGCAAAAAAATAGTTTTGTCCTGTATCTTTTGCTCTTAAAGTAATCTGTCCTTCATAATGAATATTTTTTAGGTATTCAAGAATCATTTTGATATTTTCTTCATGATAAAAATCGATTGTAATTTCTTTTGTATTTTCTAAAAAGGGAAGTTCTTCACTTAAAATAGGATTATCTAAGGTAATAATTTTTGTTTCATAAGGATATCCTGGATCATGAAATGTTTGACTTAAGAAAAAGTCTTTATTTAGTCTCGAAAAAAGAGTTGGATTAAATTTTTTCACGTATATTCTTTTCTTTTTTTCTTTTGCTTCATCTAATCTTTCGTTGGTTAAAAAAGAATCATCATATACATCATAATAAATTGTACTAATATTTGGATTGTTTAAGATTTTTTCCCAAGAATCTGTAAAAAATGCTGCATTGTTTATATGAATTGTATTGCTCGTTGTATTTTGATAAACAGCAGAAACGATATCGTAAAAAGTTTTTGGTTCTTTCATAAAAAGATAAGAAGGTAAGCAGATAGATTTTGTTGCTTTATAATAATAAAAATTTTTGATACTGTCATCATTAAAATAGAAAGTAATTGCTTCAATTTCGTTTTTTGTTTTCACATCTTTTTCTTTAATAGAAAAAGTTTCTACTTCTTCATTCATATTTTGTTCTTCCCTTTCTTCTTAAATTTTAACATGAATTTTTAAAAACCAAAATATTTCTTTCTTTGTTTTTACACATAATTATGTTAGAATAAAGAAGAAATTTTGAAAAGAGATGGTTTATATGCAAAAAATCTTGATGATTAAATATGCTGAATTAAATACAAAAAAAGATAATATTGGAATGTTTCTTCGAACTTTAAAACAGAATATTGAAGAAAAAACAAAGGATATGGCAACAATTCAATTTGATAAAGGAAGAATGTTTTTAAAAACAACTGAAGAAAATTTTTCTTTTGTTTTACAGATTTTAAAAAAGACTTTTGGAATTCATGAGATTGAAATCGGATATGAAATAGAAGATACTAAAATGGAAAATATTGAAAGATTTTTAAAAGAAATTGCTTTAGAAAAAGATTTTAAAACTTTTAAAGTGGAAACCAAAAGAAGTGATAAAGCTTATCCTTTAAAAAGTCTTGAGATTAGTAGATATTTAGGTGGTGTTCTTTTAAAAAATAAAGAGAATATTACGGTGGATGTTCATGAGCCTGAAATTACTTTTTATGTAGAAATTAGAAAGGATCACGCATATATTTATTCAGAAAAAGAAAAAGGTTTAGGGGGTTATCCAGTTGGAACATTAGGGAAAGGTTTATTAATGCTTTCTGGAGGAATTGATAGTCCTGTTGCTGGATTTCTTTCTATGAAACGAGGAGTTAAAATAGAAGCTATTTATTTTGAAAGTCCTCCACATACAAGTGTGGAAGCTAAAAATAAAGTGGAAAGTTTAGCTAAAATACTTAGTGAGTATTCTAGTCCGATTAAACTACATGTTATATCTTTTACTAAAATTCAAGAAGAAATTTATAAAAATATTCCACATGAATATTTAATTACAATTATGAGACGAATGATGTATCGAATTGCTGAAAGAATCGCTTATAAAAATCATTGTAAAATATTAATTAACGGAGAATCTATTGGTCAGGTAGCTAGTCAAACTTTATCTTCTATGGTTGCTATTAATAAAGTTGTTTCGTTACCTGTTATAAGACCAGTCGCATGTTTTGATAAATTGGAAATTATTTCTCTTGCTAAAAGAATCGGAACTTATGAGACAAGTATCTTGCCTTATGAAGATTGCTGTACTATTTTTGTGCCTGATCATCCAGTTATTAATCCAGATGTAGAAAAATGTGAAGAGTATGAGAAGCTTATTCCTTATGAAGAAATGATTAAGGAAGCTGTTTTGAATGAAGAAATTGTTACCAATCAAATAAAAAAGGAATTTGAAGATTATCTTTAATTCCTTTTTTCATAATTATTACAACGAGCGATGTTTTCACAAGTTCCAACTTCGATGCAGCCTAGATTACAACGTTGCTCTTTTTGATCAAAATATTTACAACTTTTTACTAAGCAAGAAATACGTTGATTAAAATATTCATTTTCCATATTATCACCATTATTACTATGTATAAAATTTTAGAATTTATACATCATATATATAGGTGAAGAGTATGCAAATTTTTCGTTATCAAAAAGAAGAAACAAAAATAGATAAAATAAAAAAAGAAATTTTAAATTCTTGGGAATTAGAAGAAGCAGATTTAAAGAATTCTTGGCCTACTGAAATGTCAACAGGGCCAAATTGTATTAAGTAAATAGATTTGTTTCTTTTTTTATGTTATAATCCTGGTTAGGAGAGGATAATGATATATGAAATTAGAAAAATTTAAACAAAGAGATCCAAAGAAAATAGGAATAACGATATTTACGGTAGTATGCATTCTTTTAGTAGCAGGAGTATTTTTCTATACATCATTTGCATCATTTGAAGTAAAACAAGACTTTAATATTATAAATGGAACAGTAGGGGATCCAGGAGACCTTTACTTTGTATTTTATGTAGATAATAAAATATCTAAAGCAATGCCCCAAAAAGGAGAAGGATATGTCATCGACCAAGAAAAAACAACTTGTAATAATGGAGCAAGTGTCGAGTTTAATGAAACAGATTGGTCAGTAAAAGTACTAAACATGACTACTTCAAGAACCAAATATACATTGTATTTTAAAAAAGAAACTATTGAAGATTTTATATTAGCAAATGCCGATCCAACAGAGATAGCTTATGATGAAACGGCAGATAATAATTTAAGATATATTGGAGCCAATCCAAATAATTATGTATCATTTAATAATGAATTATGGAGAATCATAGGAGTATTTAATAATATAGATGATGGAACAGGAAAGAAAGAAACAAGATTAAAAATTATAAGAGATGAACCAATAGGAACATATAGTTGGGATAATAAAGCAAGTGGAACAGGATCATCTATTTCATCATATGGAAGTAATGATTGGAGTGATAGTTCCTTACAAATCGTATTAAATGAAGGCACATATTGGAATAGAACAAGTGGTGAATGCCCACATGGACCAACCGGAGCCACTACAACTTGCGATTTTACAAATAATGGATTAACAGAAGAAGCAAAAACTATGATAAGTGATGCTAAATGGAATCTAGGAGGAAGTTCTTCTTTGTTAGAAACAAGTGGATCTTATGAAAGAGAAAGAGGAACAGACGTATACGATAAACGTCCAACAGAATGGATAGGAAAAATAGGACTTATGTATCCAAGCGATTATGGATATGCAACAAGCGGAGGAAGTACAACAGATAGAGAAACATGCTTAAATACTGGATTATACAAATGGAATAGCTCCAGTGTAAGTGATTGTTACAATAATGACTGGTTAAAGGGTTCAAAGCATCAATGGACATTAACTCCGCAGTACTCTTTATCGGACGAAGTGTTATATGTGAACAGTGGCGGCATCGTGGGTGATAACGCAGCTGCGGACTACCGCATATTCCCCACCGTTTCCCCCGCCCTTTATCTATCCTCTAATGTTAAAATAAGTGGAGGAGATGGTTCAGAAGGTAATCCATATACTTTAAGTTTATAAAAAATTAAAAATAATTTAATATATAAGGAATAGTAATTTTATGAATAAAAAGGATTTATTTTACAAGCAAATGATGAGGATCTTTTTATTATGTTTCTAAGGACGGCTTTATTTCACCAAAAATTTATCTAGCTTCATGTAATAGCTTACCTGGAAATGGAGGAATTCACGATATATTTATTGATGATAATGAAGAGGATATTTTAGATTATTGTGTTGCAAGATAATTTTGAAATTATCTTTTTTCTTTGCTTTAAAAAAGTTATAATAAATGTAGGAGTGTGATTTAAGTTGAAAAAAATAGTTTATGTAACTGGAAATTGGTCAAAAATTATGAGTGCTAAAAATGTGTTAGAACCTCTTGGTTTTGAAGTAGATCATATTAAAATGGAAACTACTGAAATTCAAGCTGATACTGTAGAAGAAGTCGCGATTCATTCAGCTAAAGAAGCTAGTGAAAAATTAAAGTGTGCTGTTTTAAAAAATGATACAGGATTATTTATAGATGCATTAAATGGATTTCCAGGTCCATATACACATTATGTAGATGAATGTCTTGGAGAAGATGGAATTTTAAAATTACTTAAAAATGAAGAAAATAGAAGTGCTTCTTTTATCGAGGCTTTTGCTTATTGTGAATATGGAAAAGAACCTGTGGTTTTTACTTCAATTACAAAAGGAAAAATTGCTTTAGAAAAATCGGGAACTTATGGTTGGAGTTGGGACTTTATTTTTATTCCTGAAGGAAAAGAAAAAACACTTGGTAATTATCCAGATGAAGAAAGATGTTTGATGTGGAATACAGATGCTTATTATAAATTGGCTGAATATTTAAAAGATCATGCATAATATATCAATTTTGTGTTTCTTTTTAATTTAAAATTGGCAAAAATTCTATTTTTTTTGTATAATAGTAACAGGAGTTGAAAATTATGAAAATATTATCTGTAAATGCTGGTAGTTCTTCATTAAAGTTTACTACTTTTGAAATGCCAGAAGAAAAGGTTTTAGCTAGTGGATATTTTGAGCGAATTGGAATTTCTGATAGCTTTTATACTATTAAAATGAATGGTGAAAAAATTGAAAAAAAAGTTGATTTGCCAGATCATACTACAGCTTTTAAAATCTTAATGCAAGAATTAATTGATTTAAAAATTGTTTCTTCTTTAGAAGAAATTAAAGGTATTGGTCATCGAGTAGTTCAAGGAGCTGATCACTATGATAAGAGTGTGATTGCAACGGATGAAGTGGTTTTAGATATTGATAGTTTATCTAGTTTGGCTCCACTTCATAATCCAGCAGCAGTTTTAGGAATTAAAGCTGCGAAGGAAGTTGTTCCTAATGCTACAGAAGTAGTTGTCTTTGATACAGCTTTTCATCAAACGATGCCGAAAGAAAATTATTTATATGCTCTTCCTATGGAATGGTATGAAAAATATCAAGTACGTCGTTACGGAGCTCATGGAACAAGTCATAAATATATTGCTGAATATATGGCTAAGATGTTAGGTCGTGATGATTTAAAACTTATTATTTGTCATATTGGTTCTGGTGCAAGTATCACAGCTGTAAAGAATGGCAAATCTCTAGATACCTCTATGGGATTTACACCTAATGCTGGTTTGATTATGGGTACTCGTTGTGGAGATACTGATGTTACTGCGATTACTTATATCATGGAAAAAACTGGTTTAACACCTGCCCAAATGGATACCATTTTAAATAAGAAAAGTGGAGTTTATGCTTTATCTGATGGGTTTAGTGATATGCGAGATATTTATGATCGGGTGAAGCTTGGTGAAGAAAAAAGTACTCTTGCATTAAATATGTTTGTAAAAAGAATTGTTGATTATATAGCTAAATATTATTTTGAACTTGAAGGATGCGATGCCATTGTTTTCACAGCAGGTGTTGGTGAAAATGGTGCTTTTGAAAGAAGAAAAATTGTTGAAAAATTAGAATTCTTAGGAGTAAAGTTAGACCGAGAATTTAATGAAAAAATTGCAAGTTATCATGACATTCATGAAGGAAAAATTACAACTGATGATTCTACGATTCCAGTGTATGTTATTCCAACGAATGAAGAAGTTATGATTGCTCGTGATACTTATAATTTGACAAAAGAATAGAAAGAAGGCAGAAATGAAAAGCGACATTTATAAGAAAATATTAAAAAGGATTAAACAATATGAAACGATTGTTATTGCAAGACATATTGGACCAGATCCTGATGCTATTTGTAGTCAACTAGCTTTACGAGATGCTATTTTAGAAAAATATCCTAAAAAGAAAGTTTATGCAGTAGGTACAGGTGTTTCTAAATTTCGAAAATATGGTTCATTAGATAAAGTGGATGTCGCTTCACTTCGTAATGTTTTATTAATTACTACAGATGTTCCTAATTTTTATCGGGTCGATGGAGTTGAAGGGTTAAAGTTTAAAGAAGTCATTAAGATTGATCATCATCCATTTGAAGAAGATTTTGGCGGGATAGAATGGATTGATGATTCTTCTTGTAGTGCTTGTCAAATGATTGCTGATTTTCTTTTGAAAGTGAAATGGAATCTTTCTTCTAATGTGGCTAGTAATTTGTTTTTGGGAATTGTTTCAGATAGTGATCGCTTTTTATTATCTTATACTACAGTAGAAACTTTTGAAATTGTAACGAAATTGTTAAAAATTAGTAAAATTTCTTTTACTAAATTGTATGAAAAACTTTATGAACGACCTATTGAAGAGATTCGTTTTCGCGGTTTTTTAGCTGATAATTTACAAGTGAGTGAAAATGGTTTTGCGTATGTGGATATAAAATTTGAAACCATTGAAAAATATCATGTAGATAGTGCTACTGCTTCTAATATGATTAATGATTTTAATTATATTAAGGATGTTTATGTCTGGTGTTTTGTAACGCATGATTTTAAAAATAATCTTTATAAGGTAAATATTCGTAGCAAAGGTCCTGTTATTAATGAGATTGCTTCTAAATATCATGGTGGAGGACATAAGTATGCGAGTGGTGTAAGAACCAGTAACCGAGAAGATATTGATAAGTTATTAACCGAATTAGACGAGGCTTGTAAAGAATATAAAAGGAGTATTGAAAAATGAGGTTTATTGAAAAGATAAAAGAACAAGCAAGAAAAGAGAAAAAGAAAATTATTTTGCCCGAAACAATGGATGAAAGAGTTTTAAAAGCAGCTGAGATTATTTTACAAGAAGAAATTGCCGATTTGATTTTACTTGGCAATCGAGAAGAAGTTTTAAAACAGTATCCTAATTTGAATAAAGCAGAAATTATTGATCCTTTAACTAGTGATCTTGCGAAAGAATTTCAAGAAAAATTGTATGATTTGCGTAAGGAAAAAGGAATGACTTTAGAAGAAGCTGGCCGCCTTTTACAAGAAGACTTTATGTATTTTGCTTGTATGATGGTAAAAGAAGGTTTTGCCGATGGAGTGGTAAGCGGAGCATGTCATTCGACTGCGAATACTTTAAGACCGGCTTTACAAATTATTAAAACAAAAAAAGATGCCAAAATTGTTTCCACTTTCTTTTTAATGGAAATTCCAAATTGTGATTATCAAGAAAATGGATTGTATTTATTTGCTGACTGTGGATTGATGCAAAATCCAACAAGTGAGGAGTTAGCTTCTATCGCGATTGATAGTGCGAAGAGCTTTGAAACATTAACTGGCGAGACAGCCTATGTGGCTATGCTTTCTCATTCCACTAAAGGAAGTGCTAAGCATAATGATGTAGATAAAGTTGTGAAGGCTACCCAGTTAGCTCAGGAAGAAAAACCAGATTTATTCCTTGATGGTGAGCTTCAATTAGATGCAGCGATTGTTCCAAGTGTTGCTGAGTTAAAAGCTAAGGATAGCAAAGTAGCTGGTAAGGCGAATGTATTAATATTCCCAGATTTAGATGCTGGAAATATTGGATACAAATTGGTTCAAAGGTTTGCTCATGCTGATGCTTATGGTCCTGTAACACAAGGAATGGCCTTTCCTGTAAATGATTTATCTAGAGGCTGTTTGGTCAATGATATTGTTGGTACAGTAGCTATTACAGCTGTACAAGCTATTTATAAAGAAGGGAAGTAAAAAATGGAAGAATTAAAATTAAAAAAATGCTCTGTATGTGGTGCAATTGTTAAGGTTGTAGAAAATAAGAATAACAGTAAATTTATTTGTTGTGGTAAAGAAATGGAAGATGTGATTCCCAATAGTGTAGATGCTAGTTTTGAACGTCATATTCCAGAAGTACAAGTGGAAAATAATGAAATGATGATTAAAGTAGATCATGTTATGGAAGAAAATCATTATATTGAATGGATTTTAGTAAAAACAGAAAAAGAAATTCGTGAGTTTTTCTTTAAACCAGGCGATGTTTGTGAAGTAAAAGTTCCATACATGGGTAAGGCAATTGTTTATTCTTATTGTAACTTACATGGTTTGTGGAAAAAAGAAGTAGAGTAGTTGCAAAAGAAAAAAAGTATGCTATAATATTTGCAGAAAGAAGAAATTTCTTTCTAAGAATATATTGGTGAAGAAAATTCATAATATATTATAGGACAAAAAAAGAACCATCTGGTTTTCAAGAGTTAGATGTTTCTCAGTCCAAATGTTGAAATGAGAAAGCACCTATTCAATGATGAGTAGGTGTTTTCATTTGTTTTTAATCCTTTTTGGAATAAATTTTTGAAAGTACTATTAAAAGTACAATCAAGATTATTAAATAATCCATTAGATATTCCTTTCATAGGACATCACCTCACTTCCAGTAAAAATATTTTAATGGACTGAGGAAAAAAAACACCTAACAACCAGATAGTTCTGAGGACATTATATGACAAAAGCCTACTAAAAGTAAAACTGTGGGCAAGATGTTTACAAAAGAAATTTTTAAAAGGAAATATGTGGTTAGTTGCAAAAAGAAAAAAGTATGCTATAATATTTACAGAAAGAAGAAATTTTTTCTAAGAATATATTGTTGAAGAAAATTCATAATATATTATAGGGCAAAAAAAAGAACCATCTGGTTTTCAAGAGTTAGATGTTTCTCAGTCCTAAAATGGTTTGAGAAAGCACCTATTCAATGATGAGTAGGTGTTTTCATTTGTTTTTAATCCTTTTTGGAATAAATTTTTGAAAGTA
>CALVOC010000019.1 GCA_944350145.1 uncultured Bacilli bacterium | reverse complement strand
TACTAGTTTTTCTTTATAATTATTGTTATAATAAAAAAAGGGAAAAAGTAGGGATTTATATGAAAAAATCATTAAAATTGTTTTTTTTGGTGTTTGTTTTGTTTTTGGGAATATCTACAACACAAGCACTTACTGTTTCAGAATCTAATCTTTTAGATGGCATGGTTCTTAAAAGTTTTGATTATGATATTGAAGAAGATACAACTGTTACAGATATTTGTAATATGCCAGAGTATCGTAAACCAATGAAAATTGTTGGAATGGTCATCAATTTTGCAAAAATTATTGTACCTATTATAATTATCGGTTTTGGAGTTATGGATTTATATAAGGCTATTACTTCTTCAAAAGATGACGGTATAAAAAAAGCGGTAAAATCGATTGTTGTTCGTGTTGTTGCTGGTGTTGCTATTTTCTTGCTTCCTGGTCTTATTCAATTTGTGCTTAATTGGGTAAACGAGTGGAGTGATTATGAAAACTCTTGGTGTTGTTGTACTGATTGCTTATTAAATCCAGACTGTGATACCAATGCTTGTAATAGCAATAGTTGCCGAATAGAAGGGATGAATTAATATGAAGTATAAATTATTGTTTTTTGCTGTATTGACATTTTTTATAGCAATTCCTATTAGTTATGCAAGTGGATATTATTATGTTCAAGATGATGGAAAATATATGTTATGCAATAATTACTCCGATTGTTATACCGTAGAAAGGAATCAAGCCGGTGTTACTTTTAATCTTTCTTCGGATGAGATTATTGCCAATGGAAATAATTATTACTATGATGATTTCCGTCAAGAAGAGTACTATAAAACTTTATATGGAAAAACAAGAATGTTTTTTTATCAAAATTCTTCTGGAAATTATGTTTTATGTAAAACGGAAAATTCTTGTCAAACTTATACTTTTGATCGATTGACTGAAATGGGTGCTGTGATTACAAATAAAAGTCAGATCGATATGCGTAATGGTGATGGGCCTGGGGTTCCAGGAGAAATCTATTATTATAATAGCGAAAAAGAATCTAATCCATCTAGTGGTAATGGTAATAGTGGTGAAAATAATAATGGAAATGTTTCAGTTGGTTCTTCAGAATATTGTGGTAAATTAAAAGAGCCTTTAAAATTTATTGGGCATATTGTTATGGTTGTTAAAATTTTAATTCCTCTTATTATTATTGCTTTTGGAATGATTGACTTTTTTAAAGCGGTTACAGGTAGTAAAGATGATGAAATTAAAAAGTCTTTGCGTTCATTAGTCTTTAGATGTATTGCAGGTGTCGTTATTTTCCTTCTTCCGACTTTTGTCAGTGTTGTATTTTCAATGGTCGATTCTTTTGTGGATATAAAAGGTGAATTTAATGCTTGTCAAAAGTGTGTTTTGAATGTTAAGGAGTGTAAATAATGAAAAAGTTTTTATATGTTTGTTTTGCTCTTCTTTTGTTCTCTTCGTTAGATATTGTTCATGCTACTGATAATCGTTGTATCTTACAAGATGTAGATGGATGGCAGTATGTTCGCACTGTTGATTTTAGCACATGGGAAGAAGCTAATCGAGCTCAAAATGCTGCTTCTTCAGATGAGCTTGTATATTGTTGTAATACGGCAAGTAATGTTGTGAGCTGTGATTACTATAATGAAAGAAATTCTAGTAGGCCAGCTAATCAATGCCCTTTATTAGATCAAGATTACTGGGAGTATATGGCTTCAGAAGGCTTTGATAATTCTGATGAGGCAAATTCTTATCGTGAAAATGTGAGCGAGAGTGAACGAGTAGAGTGTTGTGCTAATAATTATGGTATGATTAATTGTGATTTATATGAAGCAATTGATACGGATGAACCAAATAATGATCGTCCTAGTGGAGGAAATTCGGGAAGCAATCGACCAAGTGGTGGTAATAGTGGAGATAATGGCTCTAATCAAGATGGTAGTACAACTACTGATCCTTCTGAAGGAGGAAGTACAACTGATAATAGTCCTTCTGCAACTACAGGATATTGTAAGGGATTAAAAAGCACATTTGTCATTATTGGTCATGTTATATCTTTAGCCAAGATTTTGATTCCGATTGTGATTATCGGTTTTGGAATCATGGATCTTTTTAAAGCAATTACAGGAAGTAAAGATGATGAAATTAAAAAGGCTATTCGTTCTATTATAATGCGAGCCATTGCAGGTGTTTGTATTTTCTTTCTACCAGCATTTATCGATTTGATTTTTGGCTGGGTTGATGGATGGAATACCAATTATCAAAGTCAATATGAAGATTGTTTTAGATGTATTTGGAATGTTAATAGTTGTAAATAGAAATTGGTTTATGCTAATTTCTTTTTTTTTGTAAAAATCTTTTTGATTGTAAAATATAGATAGTAATTCTTCAGATAATTTGTTATAATGTTAAATGTAAGAGCGTGAAAACTATGAAAAAAATGAAAGTATTAGTGTTATTTCTTTGTGTTTTTTGTTTTATAAAAAATGTTCAAGCAGATGGACCTTATTGTGAACCAGATTTTGATACTACTGGTTATGTATATTGGAAATCGGCTATGAATAATGTCGATGTTGGAGATTATGATGAGCTTTCTTGCTGTTTTCTTTCAGAAGATGATGAAGATAGTATGTGCGATTATTATTTGCTTGAATCTAATGTTGAAGAGAATCCTTCTGAGGAGAATCCTTCCGATGAAAATTCGGATGATAAAGGTCCAGGAGAAGATATTCCTTCTGAAAATCCAGATGGTGGTGATCAAACTGAGGATCCTGGAGATGGAGATAATGAAGAAGGCGAAGGAGGATCTGGTTCTGGAAATAGTGGTTTGACTTCTGATCCATATGAAGATGACAATATTTTTGGAGATAATGGAGATAGTGGAGATTTTAATTGTAAAACGATTTTTGTTCAAAAGGAATCTCCAGATGGAGATGTTGAATTTACTGAATTAGGTCAGTTCATGAATGATCTTTTTTCACTTATTAAAATTTTGACTCCTGTTTTAGTTATTGCTTTATCTACTATTGATTATGTTAAAGCTATAGCTAGCAGTAATGCGGATGAAATGAAAAAAGCAAATTCTAGAACGGTTAAACGTTTGGTTATTGGACTTATTATTTTTGTGTTACCATTTCTTTTAGAAGTGTTATTTAGGTTATTTGGTTTATATGATTTAAGTACTTGTGGTATTGGTACATAAGGGAGGTGTTTTAATTGGGCAATCTATTTTTAACATTGGGTGTATTTGAATGGATAGGCGATAAGATTAGCAGTGGCTTTACTTTTATCATGCTTTTAATAGATAATGTTGTCTATTGGTTTGCCTCTCAATGTTATCAATTGTTTATTAAATTATCTATGACAAGACTTTTTGAAGATGCTTTTTTTAGCGATTTTGCCAATCGTATTTATGCTATTTTAGGTGTTTTCATGCTATTTTATCTTGCTTATGCTTTATTAAATGCTCTTGTCGATCCGGACAAACTTGCTAAGGGAGATAAAAGTGTTTCAAAGTTAGCTATGAATTTTGTCGTTTCTTTAGTTATTTTAGGATTTTTACCTTCAATTTTTAATTATGCTTATCGTTTACAAAACTTTATCTTATCTGAAAATGTTATTGGTACACTTGTTTTTGGAGATCAAAGTGTCAGTTCAAATGGGGATAATATGATAAAATATGGCGATGCTCTATCTTTTACAATTTTAAATACGTTTATAAATCCAGATAATTATAATGTCGAATTGTCTACCAATTATAATTGGTGGAATTTAAAACAAGATATTTTGGAAAATAGTGATTATAGTCATTTGCCAAGTTTAAATAAGGCTATTGTTTATGGAGCTAATGAGATTACAGATGAAGGAGTAAGTAGTACTACTGTTTATCCTGAATATAAAGTTATTTTATCAACTATTGTTGGAATTTATTTATGTTATATTATGGTTTCCTTTGTCTTAGATTTAGGTGTTCGAGTAGTAAAGCTGGCTTTTTGTCAATTAATAGCACCTATACCTGTTTTGATGCGAGCTATGCCTAGCAAAAAGAGTAGTTTTGATAAATGGTTAAAACTTACATTATCTATTTATTTCGAAGTTTTTGTTCGGGTAGGATTTATTTATCTTTCTGTATATTTTATTAATGCAATTATGGAAAATAATCGATTGGCTGACATTTTCTTCTCTGGAGGAATTCAAGGCATGCTTGCTTTAGTAGTGGTTATTTTAGGAATTTTAACTTTTGCTAAACAAGCACCTAAAATGATTAGCGATATCCTAGGAATTGATACTGGTAATATGAAACTTGGTATTGCAGATAAGTTGAAAGGCAATGTATTAGGAAAAGGAATGGTCGGTGTTGGCTCTGCTGCTTTAGGATTTGTAACTGGTGGATTAGGTGGAGCTGCTGTTGGCTTGGTTAATGGAGCTGGTTTATCTGCTGTTGCTCTTGGAGCCATGAATGGTTGGAAACATAAAGGGATGCAATTTAATCGTCAACGTCAACAAGTTTATTCAGATATGGGATTAAAAGGAAAAGCTGGTTGGTTTGGTGGACGTGCTTATTTTGATAATTTAAACGATAAAGAAAGAAAAGCTGCTAAAGAAAGCTATGTTCATGGACAAGAAAAACAAATGAAAAAATTTGAAAATTCTAAATTGTTTGAAAATAAGATGAAAGAATATACAGATGCTCAGTTAGATGAAAATCGTGGAAGATTGTCTAATGCTGAAAGAAATTATAATAATGCTAAAAAGAAATATGATGAGAATATTTCTAATAGAACTACTTTTGAAAGTGGACCAGAATATCAAGGAATTCTTTCGAGATTTCAAAATCAAGCTAATAGTGAAGCTGAAAGTTATATGAAACAACATTTTAATGAATATGAAGCTACTCCTGCTGGTCGAAAAGCGTATCAAGAAGATAAGGATAAGTTAATAAAATCTTTACAAAATAAGTATGCATATGAAGAGTTACAACGACTTAGTCAAAATGGTACTATTTCAGAAGCAGCTCAATCTTATTTAAATAGTGTTCAAAATTATCAAAGTGATTTGCACACTTTAAATGAAGCTACTTCTGCTTTAAATGAAGCTCAAAAACATCTTAATGATATTGATCATGAATTGGCTCGTACTAAAACTCTTGAGTTTATGTCTTCTAAAGAAAATGCCGATTTAGATAGAAGTATTAAGAAATATCAAAGTCGTGCTAAAGTTGTTAGTGATTTTGAAAAGGAAAAAGAATTAAAGAAATATTTGGAATCTGATGCTGGTCGTGAAGCGGTTGCTACTCAAAAAGAAGCATTCGCGGCTTTAGAAAGAGAAAAGAAAGGCAGACCTGGTCCACCTCCACCATCACCAAAGAAACCATAGAAAGGGGATAATCTATGAATAATAATTTTTTGATACCGGCAAATACGAAGAAATCTAAACTTATTTTAGGTTTCTTCACACCTGTTGATTTGGCAATATTTGGATTTGGATGTACAATTACTGTGGTTATGCTTTTCATATTTCAAGGGCTCACTTTTAATATGGCTTTAGTTGTTTTGATGCCAGCTTTGATTTCTGCGTTTTTGGTTATTCCCGTTCCGAATTATCATAATGTCTTGCAATTATTAACAAATATTGTTACATTTATATTAAATAGAAAGAGGTATTATTGGAAAGGCTGGTGTTATAAAGATGGCGAAAAATAAGAAAGAAGAGTTATCAAGTAAATGGAGTGAAGATTGGGTTCCATTAAAAAATATTATGAATGGAATGATTCAACTTGAAAATGGAGAGTATGTTACAGGTGTAAAAATTGCTCCAAGAAATATTTTTATTTTGGATCCTGGAACTCGTGATAACGTTATTTATCAATTAAGAAATTTTTACAATGCAATTAATTTTGAATTTTGGCTTATTGTTGCGGATCGACCAGTAGATATCAATGTCTATTTATCTCAACTTCAGATTCTTTACAATCGTGCAAATAGTGCTGTAACTAGAAAATTGATTACTCAAGATATTAACAAAGCCAATATGTTTATGAGTGCTGAATATAATGTTGTTGATACAGAATACTATATATTGTTTAAAGAAAGAAAGATGGATGTTATTCAAAAACGATTACATACTTTAATTAGTAATTTAGCAAATTGTGGTTTGAATAGTCAACAAACTTCGAATAATGATTTGCGAGTTATTCTAGATAATTTCTTTAATGGGGGTTCAGCTACAACTTTTAGTGGGATGGTGAGTCCATAATGAATTTAAAAGCACAGATAGCCCCAAAGGGGATTGAATTTAAGCCAACAGAATTTATGATGAGTGGTCGTTATTGTACGATTTTAACCATTGTAAGCTATCCTAAGTTTATTCAGCCTGGTTACTTGGCTAATTTAACCAATCTTTCTGGTATTAAAGTAGTTGCTAAACATATTCCAATTGAACTTTCTACTTTGCAAAGAATGATTAATAAAGAAATTGCTGATTTAAAACTTCGGTATCAAACCGAACATGATAAAACGATTCAAGAAAGAATTCGTCAAGACTATGAGTCTTTAGAGCAATTTATTTCTATGTTGGTAGCTACTCAATCGCGAATTTTTGATTTTCAATTGCATGTTTTAATCTCTGCTGATACTAAAGATGAGATGGAAAATAAAAAGATGCAAGTTCGAAATTATATCGATGCGTTGGGGATGCGAGGAATTCCTTTGATGTTTGAACAAGAAAAAGTTATTAAATCGATGATTCCTATTTTTCCTAAACAAGATGTTGAAGATCGTATAGGTTCACCGATTCCTTCAGTAACGATTGCGGCAATGTATCCTTTTATTTTTGATAGTATTAAAGATCCTGGAAATAGTACATTATTTGGTGTAGATTTTTCTGGTGGTGTGATTCTTTTTAATCAATTTTTGTATCAAATAAAAAAAGAAAATAATCGTAATAATGCTAATGTAATTATTTTGGGTTCTTCTGGTAGTGGTAAATCAACGGCTGCTAAATTGTTATTAAGAAGTCATATTCGTAATGAATATAAGCTTGTTTGTATTGACCCAGAAGGTGAGTTGGAAGAAATGACTCGTTCAATGGGTGGAGATTTTCTTGATCTTGGTAAAGGTGGCGAGTTCGGGATGGTTAATCCACTTGAAATCGTCATTGATGCTGATGAAGAGGAGATCAATCAAGGACTTGGTTATACTGTTTTAACGAGAACTATTCAACAATTAAAAGCTTTTATGAAGTATTATTCTCCAGATATTGAAGAAGATGTTTTAACTATGTTTAGTGAAGTTGTTCAAGATACTTATAAAAGATATAAAATTGATTATGATACAGATTATACAAAATTTACAAGTGAAGATTATCCGACTTTTGATGATGTGTATGCGACAATTAAGGGACGTCTTTTATCCATGACTGAAAGAACTCATGAACGTGATGTTATGGAACGATTAGAATTAAAGGTCCGTCCTTTAGTTAAAGAGTTACGTTATTATTTTACAGGTCATACAACTTTGGATATTCAAAGTGATTTTATTGTTTTTAATATTAAAGAGTTAATGACTGCGGATGAAAATGTTCGAAATGCTTTATTTTTTAACATTTTAAAATATGCATGGGGATTATGTTTGGATCCAAGTGTGAATACTGTTATGTGTGTGGATGAAGCTCATGTTCTTTTATCTACTAAAAATGAACTTGGTGCAGAATTTTTAGCACAGATTCAACGTCGAAGTCGTAAATATAATACGGGTACGATTATTATTACTCAGCAACCAACAGATTTTGCAGCTCCTAGTGTTCTTGTTCATGGTAAAGCCATTTTTGATAATGCTTCTTACTATATTATAATGGGTTTGAAAAAACAAGCTGTTGATGATTTATCCAAACTTATCGACTTAAATGAAAGTGAAAGAGATAGTATTAAATATTATAATCAAGGCGAAGCTTTGTTTGTCTGTGGAAATCGAAGAATGCGAATTAATATTATTGTAACTCAAGAAGAATTAGATTCTTTTGGCTCCGGTGGGGGATTATAATAAAAGGGAAAGATGTAAGTCTTTCTTTCTTTGTTAATGAAATGTAAATAAATGTACTGACTTTACAAAGAAAAAGTAAAGTGTGATATACTTGTAAGTATAGAAAGAGGTTTGTTTTATGAATAAAAATATAGAAGAGTTTATTTTAAAGTTGGAACCTGTATTAAATGAACGAGATGAAAAAATTAAGAAACGTGAAGAATTGATTAAGGATGTTCAAGATTTTTTAAATTTGTTGCCTGAATTGGATTTAGTAATTACTGATTTAGAAAAACAGTTTTTGGAATCTAATGACCCAAAAATAAAAGCCAAATTGGATTCTTATCTAAAAGAAAGAGTTGTCTATTATGATACAATTCAGTTATTTACTAAAGAAGCTTTAGATATTAAAGAGGATCTTCTATCTGTTCCAGAGGAACAACGCGAAAGTGAAGAAAGATTGGTACATTTACTTTACCAACGTAGGGGCTTAGAGAAAAAAATTGAATATTATGAAAATCAAGATATGCTTTCTTCAAATGAAGAACAAACTGAATATGAAAATTCTTTGCAAGCTTTAGAAGAAATTGATCAAGAAATTTTAACTCATTATCAATTTTTAAATGAACTTTCAGAAGATCTTGATGAAGAATTTTCTTATGAAACTAATGATTTGTTGATGCCTCTTTCTACACCTAAAGAAACGGATTCTTTAATTAGAGAAAGAGAAAGTATACTGGCTTCACTTAAAGAAATTGAAAATTCTAAAGGACGTAAAGTAATTTATAAAGATACATATCATGGACAAGCTTTTTCCAAAAAGATTCCTAAACAATTACGAGGAAAATATGGTTTATTGATGGGAAAATTAAAGAAAATTGAAAAGATTTTAAATAAAGAATATCTTCCTGATATACATATTGATGGTGTTTTGTATGACGGAATGAGTAAAAATCAAAAAATTCAGTATTTAGCTAATTTAATGCTTCAAATTGAGGTTTTTGCTGATAAGAGTTTGCTTCCTTGCATTGTTAATGGTAAAAAAATTCCTTTTGAGTATAAACAGATCTACGAACAATTGGTTGATGAAATTAAAAAACTAGAAAGTAAAAAAGTTCAATATTATAGTTACTCTATTGATCAAAATTATTATAATTCGTTAAGCTTAGAAGAAAAATTAAATTATATTGATGATATGGCTCGTAAAGTTGCTAATAATTTTATTGATCAACCTATTGATGTGGTTTGGAATGGTAAAAAATATCGAATTGATAAAAGAGATGAAGAATTATTTTGGAAATTAATTCATATGTTTGAGAAAGTTAAAGAGGAATATCAGAAAAAGGTTCAAGAGTTACAACAAGAAAATGCGAATATTTTAAATTTTTCTAATGTAACTGATTTAGAAAATATTTCTTTAAATCATCAAATGCTTTCCATTCCAAAGGATCAAGAAAGGCAATTTCTTTTGAATCAAGCAAATATTAATCATCTTCAGGATACTGAAACAAGATTGGACGAAATAGTCTTTGATCAACAATATTATAGTACTTTAACGGAAGAAGAGAAGATTAATTATTGTAAAATTTTAATTCATACAATTCTTTCAAAAGATAAAACGAACCCAGTGGAACTTTATTTGGATGGCAAAGAAGTTTTAGTGGATGCTAAATATACTAAACCTTTTACGATGGCTGTTCAACATTTATTAGATGTTCGTGAAGAAAATAGAAAACAAGATTTGGATATTTTTATTGATGAAGAGTATGTAGCTACTTTGTCTAGTGAAGAGCAGATGGAATACTATTATTATTTGCTTCATGATATTAGCGCTAAGCCAATAAAAGATAGTATGTCTAGGGTAGTAGATGGAAAAACTTTCTATTTTGATAAAAAGTATGCTTTATTATTTGAAGTTGTAATGAATCGTTATTTAGCTTTACAAGCAAAGGTAAAAGCTCCGGTTAAAGTAACAAAAGTTGAAAAGCCTAAAAAGGTGGATAAAATTAAAAAGTTTTTGAAGAAAAAAGCTGTTCAAATTGCTTTAACTGTTACTGCTTTAGCAGCTAGTTATGGTATGGGACAATTTATGGCTAGACAAAATACTTTAAATCAAGAAGTTGCTCAAGAAACTGTTTTAAATAATGAAGAGCCAAATATTTCTATTGATGATATTGAACCTATTCAGATTGATCAAAGTGATTCTGCTTTAGAAAATATTACAAATTTGGGCAATCAATTTGAATTAAATGAAAATCCAGTTATTTATGAGAATACAGATTTATCTGAACCTTTATCACCGAGTTATCAAAATGATTCTTATAGAATTGTAGCCGAGCATTATCAAATGCCAGACGGTACTTTAGAAACGGTTTCGTATAACGATAGTGATTTTCAAGAAAAGGTAGAACAAATTAAAGCAAATGGTGGAGTACTTCAAAGTGTCTCTGGTGTAGCTAAAAGTGGGGAAAAAGATTATTTAGAAAATCAAATTCCTACTGGTGTATTTGATGCTAATGATATTCAATTAGGAGGTCGAAGTAGATAATGCAATATGAATTATATGATATATTGACGATTGAAGATAAAAAGTATATTATAGCTTCAATAATTTGTGAAAATGCTACGTATTATTATTTGCTTTTAGAAGTGGATGATGAAGAAAATATTCATGATACAAATGTGAAAGTTTGCAAGCAGGCTGCTTTAAATAATGCTGAACCAGATATCCTGTATCCAGTAGAGGATGAAAAAGAACTTTCTGAAGTTACGAAGCTTTTATATTCGGCAATGCGGTTTGATTTAAAACAAGAATAAAAAGACCAAGAAAAATTTTTCTTAGTCTTTTTTTGCTTTTTTTATAAAACTATGGTCCTGTTGGTCCAGTTGGTCCAGTAGGTCCAGTAGGTCCGGTTGCACCCGTAGGTCCAGTAGGTCCAGTGGCTCCGACTGCTCCAGCGGTACCTTGAGGTCCAGTAGGTCCAGTGGCTCCGACTGCTCCAGCGGTACCTTGAGGTCCAGTAGGTCCAGTGGCTCCGACTGCTCCAGCAGTACCTTGAGGTCCAGTAGGTCCAGTGGCTCCGACTGCTCCAGCAGTACCTTGAGGTCCTGTTGGTCCAGTGGCACCTGTTGGTCCAGTGGCACCTGTACCTGTTGGTCCAGTAGGTCCGGTTGCTCCAGTAGGTCCAGTTGGTCCCGTAGCACCTGTACCTGTTGGTCCAGTAGGTCCTTGTGGTATTGTTAAATTTAGTGCATACGCATTTCCACCTAAAGAATTAATACTTGCAGTTGCAGTACTTCCTGGGGCTCCAGTAGATACGGTTCCTATAGCTAAAGTGATACTTGGACCTGTAGCACCAGTAGGTCCCGTTGCACCCGTAGGTCCAGTAGCTCCAGTACCTTGAGGTCCAGTAGCACCTGTAGGTCCAGTTGGCCCAGTAGCTCCAGCGATACCTTGAGGTCCGGTAGGTCCAGTAGCACCGATAGTTCCTGCACTACCTGGCAATCCTTGAGGTCCCGTTGCTCCTGTTGGCCCGGTTGCACCTGTAGGTCCAGTTGGTCCTGTAGCACCTGTAGGTCCCGTAGCACCTGCAGGTATTACGAAATTTAAAATGGCGTCTTGATTGGTTCCGGCATTTACTACAGAAGGAGTGCTTCCTGGTAATCCTTCTGTTGTGGTTCCAATGGTTACCGTAGTAGGTCCTTGAGGTCCAGTAGGTCCAGTTGGTCCAACTCTTGGAGTGCAGCAACAACCTTGAGTTGTGTGATTTTTTTGGTAGTTTTGGACATAATTGTAAGCTCTTTGATAATCACAGCTATTATTCATTTTCCATACTCCTTTCTATAACAGCATATGATGAAAAGTAAAAAACGACTGTACTTTTAACGTACATTTATGATATGATTTAGAAGATTAAAAATGAAGGAGTTATGTTATGCAGTTGGTTATTGAACATTTGAAAAAAAAATTTGAAAAAAAAGAAGTCTTAAAAGATATCTGTTTTACTTTTGAACAAGGAAAAATTTATGGTTTGCTAGGAAGAAATGGGGCAGGTAAAACAACACTTTTTAATTGTATAAATGAAGATTTAGATGTTGATGAAGGAGAGTTTTATCTAGTAGATAATAATAAAAAGAATACAATAAAACCTGAAGATATAGGTTATGTGTTATCTACTCCAAATGTACCAGAGTTTTTAACAGGTAGAGAGTTTTTAAAATTCTTTATTGAAATTAATCAAGATAGAATCAAGAAGGTAAAATCTACTGATGAATATTTTGATTTTATGAAAATAGATGAAGAAGATAGAGATAAATTATTAAAAGATTATTCTCATGGAATGAAAAATAAAATGCAAATGCTAGTCAATATTATTGCTGATCCTAATGTGCTATTATTTGATGAACCTTTAACATCATTAGATATTGTAGTTCAAGAAGAAATGAAACAAATGTTAAGAGAGATTAAGAAAGACCATATTATTATTTTTTCTACTCATATTATGGAATTAGCATTAGATTTGTGTGATGAAATAGTTATCCTTAATAAAGGAGTATTAGAAGAAGTAAATAAAGAAAACTTGGACAATAAAAAATTTACTCAATAAAAAA
The DNA here is from genome assembly GCA_944350145.1 of uncultured Bacilli bacterium. Taxonomy (GTDB): domain Bacteria; phylum Bacillota_I; class Bacilli_A; order RF39; family UBA660; genus Ventrenecus. The sequence goes on along the minus strand of CALVOC010000019.1, from coordinate 4,536 downwards.
TTTAAAAATAAAATAATGGAAGCCTTAAAGGGGGAATAAATGTTATGATAAAATCATTTATAACATCCTTTAAGTTAAGAAATACATATAGAGCAAACAGTATTATTTATTCTATTAAACAATTTCCAATTATCAATAAAATATTGCCTAATAGTTTATATAAAAATAAAGGATTAAAAATATTTGCTAATATAATGAGTATTTTAATAGAATTTATATTTACTTTTTTAGGAAAATTTTTATATATTTGGTTAGTTATTTTTTCAATGTTAACAGTCTATTCTGTTGATAAAATTGATTTATTTCTTCATATATTTTTATTTCTCACAATAGGGGGAGCATTTATGAATACATATATGCTTAATCCTACAAAAGATAAATATTATGCAATAGTTCTTATGAATTTTGATGCCAAAAAATATGGCTTATCTAATTACTATTACCAATTATTAAGAGTTATAATTGGTTTTATGCCTTTTACAATTTATTTTGGTTTGATGATTAATATGCCTTTATGGTTATGTATATTATTGCCTTTCTTTGTAGTAGCAGTAAAATTAGTTATCATGGGTTATTGTGTGTTAGATTTTAAGAAAACAGGAAAAGCAAAAAATGAGAATATTCCAACAACAATAGTTTGGAGTACCATAGCAGTATGCGTTTTGCTTGCTTATGGTTCACCAGCAATAAATGTTACAATCAATCAAATGATTTTCTTATGTGTGTTTTCATTTGCTGCTATACTTGGAATATGTAGTTTAAAAGTAATAAATAGTTTTAAAGATTATAGAAAAATGTATAAACAAGTTCTTACAGAAACTAATGTATATGCTGTTGATAATAATACGGGTACTAAAGCTATGAAAGATAATAGTTTAAAACAAATTGAATTAGGCAATAGTTATACAAGTAATAAAACTGGTTTTGCTTTTTTTCACGAAATATTTGTAAAAAGACATAGTAAGATTCTTACAAAAGCAGTAAAGAAACAATCGGTTGTTATATTACTTATATTTTCAGTCCTTTTTGTTGTGATAAAGAAAAATCCTATTATGGCAACACAAATGAATAAAATAACACTTACATATCTACCATATTTTGTATTTATTATGTATCTTATTAATAGAAGTGCATCAGTAACGCAAGCTATGTTTATGAATTGTGATCATAGTATGCTGACATATAGGATTTATCGAACACCTAAAGTTATATTAGGAATTTTTAAAGAAAGATTAAAAACATTAATATTAATTAATTTATTGCCTGCATTACTTATAAGTTTAGGTTTAGCTATGACCTTATATTTATCTGGTGGAACGGATAACCCTGTAAATTATCTAGTTATAATTGTATCAATTATTTCAATGAGTATATTTTTCTCTGTTCACTATTTGGTTATGTATTATTTATTACAACCATACAACGCTAGTATAGAAATGAAAAGTAGCACTTATAAAGCCGTTCAGTATCTAACTTATTTTGTTGCATATTTCTTTATGAGAATAAAAATGCCCACTTTATATTTTGGTATAGCAATGAGTATATTCTGTGTTGGATATTCTTTGATTTCATTATTTATTGCATATAAATATGCCCCAAAAACATTTAAATTAAGAATATAATAAGAATACTTATAAGTGCTTGAAAAATTCGCATTTTTAAAAACTGTTGATAAGAAATTTTGGTTTCGCTTATTATTCCTTTTATTTGTAAGTGGATAGATAATCCTCCAAAACTAATAAAAAGAATGGCCAAGATTTCTTTTATTTTGTTACTTAAAAAACTATTTATTAAAGAATTTAATCCTTGACTTATTTCTAAAATACCAGAGATGATTGGAATTTTTTGAGGATTTATTAAAGTATTTAAAAGCATGAACACACTAATCGTCCCTACTACAAATAATAGTGTGTTCATGGTATCTTTTATGCTTGAAGATAGAAAAGAACCAAAATTTTTTCCTTTTTGGGGTAGAATTTTTTTCTCTGTTTGAATATTCTTTTTTCTGGTTAGAAAACCTAATGTTAAATTTACTACATAAGGAATGAGAATAAGTTTTATTACAATGGCTTGTTCATTTGGAAAAATAAGAGAAAGCATTGTATATAAAAATAACGGATTATTAAAAAAAGAAAAAGAGAGAACATAACTTGCTTCTTCAGTAGTTAGATATCCTTGTTGTTCTAAGTTTTTAATCGTATAAGCATTAGCTGGACTTCCTGAAAAAGAAGAAATAAAAAAGGCAAAAGCTCCATAAGGACTTGTATGAAAAAATTTTTGAAAACTTTTTCCAAAAAATTTACATAAAAGTTCTGGAAGACCAAAGTAGATAAAAAGATTACTTAAAATCATCATTGGAAATAAGGCTGGAAAAACTTTTGTTAAGAAAAGTTCACAGCTTATTATTATCGTGTCGTGTATTTTTGCATTTTCTTTAAAAAGAAAAATAGTAAAAATAGTTAGAAAAATCAAAGGTCCTTTATTTTGTTTCATACTAATTTTTATGAAGCTTTTTTTCTTTTGAGAAGTAAAAAGATGTCAAACTCTGTCAATTTGTAAATAAGCTTCACATTTTTTTCTTTAAAATTTGATATACTTTTATAGTGGAGGCTATTAAATGGGGAAAAAAGCAATTGAATATATTAAAAACTTTTTTAAAGAAAATTATAAATTTTTACTTGTTATTGTAGTGATTTTAGCGGTTTTTCAAATTGAACTACCTTATAAAATTTATACTCCTGGGGGTATGGTAAATTTAAGTGATCGTATTAGTGTCGATGGGGGGTATTCCTCCGAAGGGGAGCTTGGAATGGCTTATGTATCGATGGTGAAAGGAAATATTCCATTTTTGCTTTTATCTTATGTTATTCCAGATTGGGATATTGTTCCAGATAGCGAGATTACTTATGACAATCAAAGTTTTTCAGAAAAAATAAAAGCGGATCAAATTGCTACTCAACAATCTATTGATTCGGCAATTATTGCGGCTTATAAAGAGGCTGGAAAACCTGTACAAATTGAAAGTGAAAATGCAAATATAACCTATATTGATGACCAAGCTAAGACAGATTTAGAATTGTTTGATAAAATTATTTCTGTAGATGGAGAGAAAATTACGACGACTGATGATCTTCATGAAATCATTTCAAAACATCAAGAAAATGATCGATTAAATATTAAAGTTTTAAGAGATAATGAAGAGAAGGATTGTTATGCGACCATTTATAAAGTCGATGATACTTTAAAAATTGGAGTTATGATTACAGTTACTTATAATTATACAGAAGATCCTAAAGCTTCTATTCAAATGAAGCAAAGTGAATCTGGTCCTTCGGGAGGTTTGATGATGAGTCTGGCTATTTATGATGCTTTAACTGAAGAAGATTTGACTCATGGTAAGAAGATTATTGGAACTGGGACTATGGATATTTATGGAAATGTCGGAGAAATAAGTGGGGTTAAATATAAACTTATTGGGGCTGTTAAACAGAAAGCAGAAGTTTTTTTGGTTCCAGAAGGAAATTATGAAGAAGCTTTACAAGTTAAAGAAGAAAAAGGATATGATATAGAACTTATTTCTGTAGATAATATAAAAACCGCGATTGAAGCATTAAATCATTTATGATGTATAAAAAAGGAAATCTTTTCGCATAACTAAAGTGAAAGGATTTTTTTATGGCAAAATATAAAGTGGAATTAACAGGTGTAAATACAAGTGAATTAAAAGTTTTATCTAATGAAGAGCAACTTCTTTTGTTTCAAAAAATGCATGATGGGGATAAAAATGCTAAAGAAGAGCTTATTAATGGAAATTTGAAATTGGTTTTAAGTGTACTTAGAAAATTTCAAAATACAAAATGTAATATGGATGATTTATTTCAAGTAGGGGTTATTGGTCTTATTAAAGCCATTGATAATTTTGATCCTTCACTTAATTTGAAATTATCTACTTATGCAATTCCTTTAATTATTGGAGAAGTTAAAAGATTTTTAAGAGACAATCAAAGTTCTGTTCGAGTTAGTCGAGGAATGAAGGATTTCGCTTATCAAATTTTAAATTTTAAAGAATGTTTTTTACAAAAAAATGGCTATGAACCAAGTTGTGAAGAAATGGCTCGGGCTTTTAATACTTCTATTTTTCAAATCGCTCATGCTTTAGATAGTTTAAAGGAACCAGTAAGTATTTTTGAACCGATTTATAATGATGGAGGGGAACCTATTTATCTTTTTGATCAACTCGCGGATGAAAAAGAAAAGAATTCTAATCGAGATATGTATCTTTTGTTAAAAAAATCGTTGTTAAAATTGAAGGAACGAGAAAAGAAAATTTTGATTGAACGTTATATTGTGGGAAAAACTCAGATGGAGATTGCAAATCGGTTAAATATTAGTCAAGCTCAGGTTTCTCGAATTGAAAAAAATGCTATTCGGAGTATGAGAAGATTCATGAAATAGCAAGGGTTAATTTAAGTTCGGATATTCGAAATAGATATTCGAATTTTGAAAAATAGGCAGATAAATACAATGCCTATTTTT
>CALVOC010000018.1 GCA_944350145.1 uncultured Bacilli bacterium | reverse complement strand
TTTCGGAAGTGTATTTTATCACAAAAGAAATTGAAATGATTTTTTTATTATTGTCTACTCTAAGGGGTGCATTTCAATCGTTGCTTTTTCGTTTAAATATACAGTCGCATTCGTGGCTATTGTAAGCAATGATTCAGAGCTACTAATATTTTTGCCATCTAATATAATATTCGTTAATGATGCTGTACTTTGATTTTCAATTTTTAATAATGTACGATTTGGAGAATTAGCATCGCGAATAAGTGAATAGATCGCATTATCTGCACTTTTTAATACAACTGATTTATTTTGGATATAAAAATCGGCTGTATAATTCATGGTTAAATTGGATAACAACACAATGTATCCATTATTTTGTACATTTTCATAGGCTGTTTGAAGAGATGAGAAAGGATTATTGTAAGATCCATTTGCTGTGCTATTATTTCCGGTTGCAGACACATAAACCGTTGTATAAGCTACTGTTACAGTCGTACTTGTCGTCGCGGTTCTACCTGCATTATCTGTTACTTTCACATAAATTGTATAAGAGCCATCTGCTAATCCTGTAAAAGTATAAGTATTTGCCGTGCTGGTATACCAAGTTTTATTATCTCTACTATATTGATAATTTTTTATACCACTTTCTGAATCGCTACTTCCACTTGCATTTATCGTTATGGTGTTTTGCTTGGTGGTGGCAGTAATTTTTGCTACTGGATTTTGTGTATCCACATGATATGAAGATTAGATACACATGCAGCGATAAACTAAAAGTATATAGAATTTTGACATATTTCTATAATTCTTTTATATATCGCTTTTTTTAATTAAATAGATTTTTTTATTTTTATAAAAAGCATAGAAAATATTTTGAATTTCTAGATTTTTTTTGGCTAATTCTTCCTTTAACCAAATTTTATCTTTTTTAATGAAATTTAAAGTTTTTTTATTAATTTCACCGTCTAATATTAACGGCATTGGATAACTTGAACGAATTCGAAAAGGTCTATATGGGAAAATAGATAATTTCCCGTTTGGCTCTAAAAAAGCATATTCAATTTCTCTAATATCGTGAATACTTTTTTGACGCATACTTAAAAGTAAGTCATCCATGCTATATCGTTGACGAATCATCTCTTTGTAATTTACTTTGCCATTACAAATTATTAAAGAAGGTTTTCCTCCAAAAAAAGTTCTAAAAGTTCTTGATTTAATACTAATGAAAGCTAATAAAATTTCTAGTAAACCCAGTAAAGTTAAAGGAATAATCGTTTGCCAAAGGCTTTTGTCGATGTTTTCAATCGATATAGCTACGAGTTCAGCAATTAAAATTGAAACAATTAAATCAATAATTCCTAATTGGCCTATTTCTCGTTTTCCCATCAATCGATAAAGTAAAACGATAAAAAAATAGAAAAATGTAGTTCGAAAAACCACTGTAACAATTTCACCCATAAATTTTTCACCTAATTCTATTATGGGAAACATTCTATTTTTTTAAACATAACATAAAATGAATTAGGTGATTTTAATGAAAACAGTGAAAAAATATGGAAAAACAATGGGAATTTTTCTTTTGGCTATACTCATTTTAACGGCTATTTTAACTTGCTGTAATCTGGCTAATTTTTTATATACAAAAAGTACCGATACAATAACTATGATTGGGATGATTTTACTTTTTGCCATCATTGGCTTTGAATATGGTAAAAAAGCTGAATCTAAAGGATATTTAGAAGGGTTAAAAATTGGAGTTTCTTTGATTTTTTTACTTATAATTATTAATCTATTATTTTATCAAACTGGATTTTCTGTATCGCGTTTTATTTATTATATTGTCTTAATCTTATCTAGTACTTTGGGAAGTATGATTGGAATCAACCGGAAAAAATAAACAAAAAAAGCTATTGTGAAAAATAACTTTAAATTATTCATTTACTTCAAAAAAAGTATATTGATTTTCATTTACTAAGACATAGGAATTATGAGAATAATACATTTTTGTTTTAGGATTTACTTCTTCTTTAGCATATCCCGATGTAATTAATTTTCCTAGAAGGATTTCTTTTTCATTACAAACTCCATCCCAAACACAAGATTTGGCTGCTTCGATAATTCTTTTTTCTACGACAAGAAAACTTCTGGTCATATGTTTTTCATAAACTTTATAGACGGTTAGTCCAACTAATAAAAGAAGAATAATGGTAATGGTAAATAAAATGCTATTGCGGTTATTTAGAATCTTTTCCATAATAATCCTTTATAAATTGTTCTCGAAACTCGAGCATTCTATCTTCTTTAATTGCCTGTCGTATTTCTTCCATTAAATGAACTAGATAACGTATGTTATGAATAGATAACAATCTAGCTCCAAAGGTTTCTTCAGCATTAATTAAATGTTTAATGTATGCTTTTGTATAGTGTTTGCAAGCATAGCAATCACACTCATCACTAATAGGTGTAAAATCGGTTTTATATTTGGCATTTTTTAGGTTGATCTTACCATATTTCGTTAAAGCATGGCCATGTCTTGCTAACCTTGTTGGAGATACACAGTCAAAAATATCAATCCCACGAATTACGTTTTCTACTAGATCAATCGGATCGCCTACACCCATTAGATAACGTATTTTATCTTCTGGCAAGTATTTTGTAGCATAAGAAACCATTTTATATTGAGTTGGTTTATCTTCACCTACACTCGTTCCGCCGATGGAATAACCGTCAAAGTTCATTTTTGTTAATTCTGTGGCACAAAGCTTTCTTAAGTCTTCGTATTCTCCGCCTTGTACAATTCCAAATAAAATTTGATCTTTTCCTTTAAAAACATCTTTTCCACGTTTTGCCCAACGTAAAGTTCGTTCTACACTTTGTTTTACATAATCGTAACTTGCTGGATAACCGATGCATTCATCAAAACTCATGACAATATCGCTTCCTAGATTCTCTTGAATTTGTATTGATTTTTCTGGAGTTAAAAATAAGCGATCCCCATTGTATTGATTCCTAAAATGCACTCCTTCTTCGGTAATATCTTTTGGCTTTGCTAAAGAAAAAACTTGAAATCCACCAGAGTCTGTAAGTATTGGGCCATCATAGTTCATAAATTTGTGAAGTCCACCAGCCATTTTTACAATCTCATCACCAGGTCTAAGCCATAAATGATATGTATTAGCTAAAATAATTCCAGCTTTTGTTTCTTTTACTTCTTCTGGACTTAATGTTTTTACTGTAGCTTGTGTACCTACAGGCATGAACATTGGTGTTTCATATGTTTTTCCATTATAACTAATTTTTCCTAAACGTGCTTTTGTATTTTTTTCTGTTTTTTGTAATTCAAATGTAACCATACTACCCTTCCTTTAAATAAAATTATAACATAATTACAACGAGGCTCCAATACTATTTGCTTGCATTTTTCCAAAAAAACTAGTAATATTAATGACATATTAATAGAAAGGAAGGCTTATTTATGGAAAATATAATTTTAAAAGAAGAAAAACAATTCTTACCTTTAGAAGTCTTATTATATCAAAATAAAGTATTCATAAAAATTGAGAATGATTGGCAATATCTAAGAGAAGGACAAGATTTTTTCTTACCTTCTAACTTTCAAAATATTATCATTTTGCAAGTTAATGATATAAAAAAACTAGATGATAAAAAAGAAAAAGATTTTAAACAGTATGCTACAAAGGAATTAGTTCGAGTTACTAATTCTAATAATGCTTTATTTTTTTATGAAACCCATAAATCATTGCCATGGAAAATTGACAAACTAACTGGAATTGTTCAAAAACAAGCTGCCTATACAGAAAACGACTTACCTTATTTAAATAGTTTGTATGGTATTAGCAATGAACTTCATGAGTTAAAATCAAATATGAAAAGAAGTAGAGTTCGTACTTGTGCAAACACAAAACTTTCTACTTTTAAAAGATAGGCAAATTAAAAGAAATGTTATCTTTTTAGCATTTCTTTTTTTCTTCTTTCTAATTCATCATATAATAGAATTTGACCGTTTTTGGCATTTGGATCACGATTGATTAAAGCTTCAATTTCTAGACTTCTATAATTTTTATACCCGCTATTATATGGTAATGGTTCAGTTGTATAAATTAAAGTAGAAAAGAAATTGGTAAGTTCATGATAGTTTTCTTTAAAACATTCTTTTGTGTTTAGCATAAAATCAATTTGAAATAAACTCATTTCTTCTGGTAAAAAAATTGATGCAAAAAGCTTACCGTCGACTTTTGCTCCTGAACTAAAAATGGCTATATACCCATTTTCATTGAAAGTCCTCGCATAATCGATATGACTTTCGCCTCCCAAATGATTCATGTTATATTTTTCTATAATTTTTTGACAAAAATCCCGGTGATCTCTATTACCAAGTTGATATGGCTGTTTTTCAATTTCTAATTCCTCATTATATGGAATCAAAACCATTAAATCCTTTGAAATATTCATTTAGTTTCTCCTTTCTCTTTTTATAAACATTGCATCTCCAAATGAAAAGAAACGATATTCTTTTTTTATAGCTTCTTCATAAGCATGAAGAATTCTTTCTTTGGAAGAAAAAGCACTAACAAGCATTACTAATGTACTTTTTGGTAAATGAAAATTCGTAATTAAACAATCGATCGCTTGAAATTCAAAACCTGGATAAATGAAGATATCTGTATTGCCATGACACTCTTTAAAGGTATGATATTTATGCATAATTGTTTCAAGTGTTCTTGTTGAAGTTGTTCCAACAGCTATAATTCTTCGGTGTTCTTTTTTTGCAAGATTCAAAATATCAGCAGTTTCTTTACTCATCATATAAAATTCACTATGCATATGATGTTTAGTTACATCTTCTACTTCAACTGGTCTAAATGTTCCTAAGCCAACATGCAAGGTAACATTCGTAATAATGATTCCTTTTTCTTTTATTTTTTCAAGCAATTCATTCGTGAAGTGAAGTCCGGCAGTAGGAGCTGCAGCACTGCCAAGATTTTTTGCATACACGGTTTGATAGCGATTTTTATCCTCCAATTTTTCATGAATATATGGAGGTAATGGCATTTCTCCTAATTTGTCTAAAATTTCTAGAAAAATGCCTTGGTAAATAAATTTTACATGAACAATTCCTTCACTTTTCTTTTCAGTAACTATTGCTTCTAATAAACCATTTCCAAAAGAGATTTTTGTTCCGACGTGCAATCTTTTAAATGGTCTAGAAAGGCACTCCCATTCATCGCTTCCTAATTCTTTTAAAAGAAGAAGTTCAATTACTGCTTTTGTTTCTTCTTTTTCGCCAATTAATCTTGCTGGTATAACCTTTGTATCATTGATTACCAAAACATCTCCTGGAACTAAATAATCAATTATATCGGTGAAATGTTTATGTTCTATTTCTCCGGTATCCCGATCCATCACTAAAAGCTTGGATGAGGAGCGATCCTTTAAAGGTGTTTGAGCAATTAATCGTTCTGGTAAATCATAGTTAAAATCTTCTGTACTCATTTTTAAGATCCTTTCTTTAATAATTTTTCATATATTTCGTTATGTATATCTTCAATATCTCGAAGTTGATTTTCATTTGCACAATTAATTATATAATAATGATATATTCCAGCAAGTTCATTGTAAGTTTTTAAAGATTTATGTAAATGTTCTAAATCCTTTTCAGCTTTATCTAAATTTCCTCTTTGTTTTAATAAATCACAAGAAATATTAAGTGGAACCGATAAGAAAAAAATTTGATCTGGTCTAGGCAATTTTAAAATTTCGTACTCTAAATATTCTATATTTTGATAAAACTTTTTTCTTAAATTTTTGTCTTCAATTTTTCCACCTTGATGAGCCATACTAGATGATGTATAACGGTTTACAATAACATAATCATTGTTTTCTACCGCATGATTTAAAGCTTCAACGTGAAATCTTCTGTCAGCTGCATAATATAAACTTGCAACATACGGGTCTAATAGATTAATATCTTCAAAATAAGATTTGCCAACACTTGGTATTCCTAATAAAGGTCCTCCAATAATTTTTCCTGTTTCTACTTCATAATCTGGAAAGGAAAAATATTCAACTTTTTTTCCGTCATTTCTTAATCTTGCAACTAATTTTTTAGCTTGTGTTTCTTTTCCTGAACAGTCAGACCCTTCCAAAACAATAATTTTTCCTTTTTTCATACTACCACCTAAAACTTTAAAATTGACTTGTTAAATCCAAAACTTCTTGGTTTAATTTTTTTAATATTTCCTCATCTTGACTATTTTTCAAAGCTGTCGCGATGATATACCCTACTTTTTTAAATTCCTCTTCTTTGAATCCTCTAGTTGTCATTGCTGGAGTTCCGATTCTTATACCACTACTTATCATTGGCTTTTCAGTTTCTTTTGGAATGGTATTTTTATTTACTGTGATGTGGATTTTATCCAAAAGTTCTTCGGCTTCTTTTCCGGTTAGTCCACATGAGCCTTTTACATCTACTAAGATTAAGTGATTATCGGATCCACCTGAAACAATTTTAAAGTCATTTTCTTTTAAGGCTTGAATCAAAGCTTGCATATTTTTTAATACTTGTTTTTGATATTCGATAAACTCTGGTTGTAAAGCTTCATAGAAACATTCAGCTTTGGCTGCAATCACGTGTTCTAAAGGTCCACCTTGAATGCCTGGGAATACCGTTTTATTTATTTTTTTAGCGATTTCTTCGTTATTGGTTAAAATGATACCTCCTCTTGGACCTCTTAATGTTTTATGAGTTGTTGAAGTTACTACGTCGGCGTATAGGCAAGGATTTGGATGGAGATGAGCTGCCACAAGTCCTGCGATGTGAGCCATATCAACAAATAGATAAGCTCCAACTTCATGAGCTATAGAAGCAAATTTTTCAAAATCAATAATCCTTGAATAAGCACTTGCTCCGGCAATGATCATTTTTGGCTTTTCCTTTAATGCTAAAGAACGAATCTCATCATAATCTAACATTTCGGTAACTGGATCGACATCATATGAAACAATCTCGTAATCTTGTCCACTAAAACTCATTTTATTTCCATGGGTTAAATGGCCTCCATTTGACAAGTTCATTCCCATTACTTTATCGCCTTTTTGAAGCAATGCTCTATAAACTGCCATATTGGCACTAGAACCAGAATGAGGTTGAACGTTTGCATATTTTACATCAAATAGTTTGCATGCATAAGAAATAGCTAAATTTTCCATTTCATCAATATACTCACAGCCTCCATAATATCTTTTTCCTGGATATCCTTCGGCATATTTATTGGTAAAAATACTTCCTTGTAATTCTCTTACATATTTTGAGGCATAATTTTCTGAAGCAATTAACTCAATATTTTCTTTTTGTCTTTTTTCTTCTTTTTTTAAGATTTCTTTAATTTTTGGATCCATTTTATCTTTCCTTTCTTTTTAAAGCAAGTGTATATACATTTTCTAAAAGTGTCGCGATTGTCATCGGGCCTACTCCGCCAGGTACTGGAGTTATGAAAGAAGCTTTTTCTTTAATTCTATCAAAATCCATATCCCCGACGACATGATTTTCTACTCTTGATATACCTACATCGATACAAACAGCACCTTTTTTTACCATATCTGCGGTTACAAAATGAGGTTTACCTACAGCTGAAACCAGAATATCTGCGGTTTGGGTAATCTCTTTTAAATTGATTGTTTTAGAATGGGTAATCGTAACTGTTGCATCACGATTTAAGAATAGAATGGATAAAGGTCTACCGACAATTTGACTCCGACCGATTATCACAACGTGCTTAGATGCGATTGGAATATTGTAATATTCTAATAAATGAATAATTCCAAGAGGTGTCGCGGCTAAAATTTGTTCTTGATTGGCTAGTAAATATCCTAAATTCATAATGCCAAAGCCATCGACGTCTTTACTACTTGCAACATAAGAAACGATTTTTTCTTCATTATAATTATTTGGCAAAGGACTTTGAACTAAAATGCCGTCGATTGTTGCCTCTTCGTTAAATTTTTCAATCGTTTTAATAATTTCTTCTTCAGGTTCTGTGCCTTCGAAATGTTTTTCAATTGCATGAATTCCTAAAGAATCGCAAGCTTTTAATTTGTTTTTTACATAAATTTCTGAAGCTGGATCTTCTCCCACTCGGATAATTGCTAGTCCTGGTATGATTCCACATTTTTCTTTTAATTCGATGATTTTCTTTTTTAATTCTTCTTTTTTTACACGTGATACTTCTTTTCCATCCAAAATTTCTGCCATATTTTCATCCTTTCTTAAAATAATGTTCCTTGACGATTCATTTTTAAATGTTTATAGGCTTTTTCACATGCAACTCTTCCTCTAGGAGTACGTTTGATAAATCCTTCTTGTAATAAAAATGGTTCTACTACATCTTCTAGAGTTGAAGGTTCTTCTCCTATGGAAGTTGCAATGGTTTCTACTCCAACTGGGCCTCCATTAAATTTGGTAATTAAGCTTGTTAAGTATTCGATATCAATTGCATCTAAGCCAAATTCATCGACTTTTAATCTTTTTAAAGAATCGTCTGCTAAATCATAATCAATAATATCTTTGCCGCCTACTAATGCAAAATCTCGAACTCTTTTAAATAAACGGTTAGCAATTCTTGGAGTTTTTCGACACCTTTTGGCAATTAATCTTGCTGCATTTTCTTCAATCGGCATATCAAATACCCGACTTGTTCTTTTAACAATTTTTAATAGTTCATCTTCGGAATAGTAATTTAATTTTGAAACAATTCCAAAACGATCTCTAAGCGGACTAGAAATATCGCCAGCTCGCGTGGTTGCTCCTACCAAGGTAAATGGTGGTAAATCAATTTTTAAATTACGACTTTTTCCATCACTATTTAAAACAAGATCCATTTCAAAGTCTTCCATAGCTGGATACAAAATTTCTTCGATAAATTTAGGCATACGATGAATTTCATCAATAAATAAAACGTCCCCAGGTTCAAGAGTCGATAAAATAGCAGCTAAATCTCCGCTTTTTTCAATGGAAGGACCACTCGCGGTTTTAATAGAAACTCCTAACTCATTGGCAATTATATGGGCAAGAGTTGTTTTTCCAAGACCTGGTGGACCATAAAGCAAAACGTGATCTAAAGATTCATTTCTTATTTTAGCAGCTTCAATAAAGACTTTCAAATTGCTAGTAATTTCTTCTTGACCAACGTATTCTTTTAAGGTTTGAGGTCTTATATTGGCTTCAAAAGAATCACTTTCTTGTTCTTCAGCATCTAATATTTTTTCATCTTCCACGATTATCTCCCTTTCTTTTTTAGTAACTATACACCATCTATACAATTATCATATATCCATTTTTTTAAATCTTCCATATTATTTGTTTCGTAATAAGAAATCAGTAAAGTAAAATATTCGCCTATTTTTTCAACTGGTAAACTTAAAATACCTAATCCATTTCGAATCATTTCTTTATTTGCCACTTGTCCTTTACATACTTCGAAATGAATTTTTTTTATATATGCTATATTTAATGGTTCATCTATAGTATTTAACACCTTTTCCCTTAGGTATCTGCAAAAGTAATTGCAATTCCCTCTAAATTTGCACTTTTATAAATAGCATCTACAAGTTTTCTTCTTTTGTCATATGATATTTATTCTTCATGGAAAAAATCCTTTTTAAAACTCTTACTTTAACAATAATTTTAAAGCTTCTTTTACTTGATCTTCAATTTTTAAATTTCCATCCATATTAGGTAAAATTTTCTTTATATCATTTAATTTATAGCCTAAGCCTTCTAGGTCAATTACTAACTCATCAAATCCTCCGATCGCTGGAGTATCGCCTGTAATTGCTAATTTTCCTTTTAAATCCAAAATAATTTGCCGAGCTACTTTTTCACCTACTTTTGGGAATTTTTTCAAATATAAAATATTTTCACGATCAATTGCATCGACAATTCCTTTTACACTTCCTGTCGCGAGCATTGGCATGATAAGCTTAGGTCCAACACCTTTAACATTTAATAGTTTTAAAAACAATTCTTTTTCTTCTTTTGTTTGAAAACCATATAAAGAATGTTCATCCTCCCGAATATGATCATAAATATAAACTTTTGCTTCCTCTTCTAATGAAAACTGAAAAGGATTGGCAACAAAAATATGATACCCGATTCCATTATTATCTAACACAATATAATTTGATTCTTGGTCTTTTACAATTCCACTTATATAACTATACATTATCATCACCAAAATAATGATATCATACAAACGTTTAAAATAAAAGTTTTCCCAAAAAATTTTCCATTTTTTTCTATTTCTATGTTATTCTATTTATAGGAAGCATTCTTAGTTGAATGACTTATATTGTTTTTTGGTAAGACATTTAGATCATCTAAGTGTCTTTTTTGATACTTTTAAAGTATCAAAAGAAAAAGAGAGACATTTTTCATGAATTCAAAACTCATTTGTGTTTTAAACAGGAAATTGTTAAGACACCAACATAAGAATGCTTAAGTCTTTATTATATAGAAAAAGTTTCCTTTTTCAAGAAAACTTTTACACGAATTTTGTCGAATCACTTTAAGCCAATATAGAAAAATTCTAAATCATCAATAATATTGGTGGTTGCACTGGCTACTGCCGGAACAATTACTCGAACATATCTATAAGAAGAACAAGCTTTATAGGCTTCATTTACTGTAGATCTTTCACTATCATCTAATACTCCATTGCTATTGGTATCACAGTTATAATTACATACTCCGTCATTATCGGAATCAATATTTAATGTATAAGAGCAATTATTATCATCACTTTTAGAAATTTTAATATTGGCAAAATCATAATATGCACCTTCATTTCCACCTTTTTCTAAAAGCCATGTATCTTCTTTATAGGTAATGCGATCTTTTTCAACGATTAAACGAGTAACAAAAGAGCCAAAATCAAATTCCACTGTACTTTCATTTTCACCTTCATTTAAACGAACATCATTTAATTTATTATTTAATAGATCTTCTTCTACTGTTCGAATAATGTTAGATCGGTTTACTTGGTTTTCTTTTAAATAAGAAGAATATGTGCTTTCATGTTCCATATCTAATAGCAAATTAAATAAAAAAAGCATAACAACGGAAATAAGTCCAACACTAATAATAATTTCAATTAAAGTAATTCCTTTGTTTCCCATATTTACACCTACCTTGCTTTAGTGCTTAATAATATATTCGAATAAGAATAAAAACAACCTGCAGAAGATGTACAACTATTTCCTTCTTGATCTACAGCATATTCTATTACTAAACGATAAGAGCCATCAACAGATTCTGGAATATCTAAAGAGTTTAAATAGGATGCTAAATTTGCATTCGAACACACGACTCCAGAAGTATTATTTTCACAAGAAAAATTAGAACGCATGACTACCATTGTTTGAATGTTTAATTCCATCCATAAATTTTCAAAAAAGAGTTTTTCATTGTTGTATTCTCCGCCAAATATATCGCTTTGACTGCGATAAATCATTTTATAATCAACTGTCTGGTTTACGGTTAAATCGGTCAAATTAAAACTTTCTAAATATTTTCTTACATAAAAAGTTTCATACAATTTGGCTGTATCATTATATCGTAATCTTCTGTTTTCGCTAGCAATTGATGAAATATACAAAGAATAGACCAACATTAAAGAAGCCAAGACAACCGCGGTTACTATAATTGTTTCAATAAAAATAAATCCCTTTTTATTCATAAAATCACTATTCCTTATATATTAAATTATTTTTAATTTTTTATAAACTTAAAGTATATGGATTACCTTCAGACCCTTCTCCTCCACTTATTTTAACATTAGAGCTTAGATATAAGGCGGGGGACACAGCATCTCTGCTGCGCGCACTGTAGCTGTGCACGTCGCCATGACCGGTCACAAGGAACACGTCGCGCGAAGTACTGGAAGGGGGAGTTATGGTCCATTGATAATTTGAACTGTTATATAACCAGTCGTTGTTTTTACAATCGCTTACACTTGAACCATCCCAATTGTATAATTCTGTATTTAAGCATGTCTCTCTATCTGTACTACTTCCTCCACTTGTTGCATAACCGTAGTCACTTGGATACATAAGTCCTACTTTGCCAATCCATTCTGTTGGTCTTCCGCTATATACTTCTGTCCCTCTTTCGTATGTATACCAATGACTTGCTAATCCATTACTTGAACTTGTATAACTCGCTGTACCGCCTAAGTTCCATTTGGTATTCCCTATCATCGACTTCGCTTCTGCTGTTAAGCCGGTAGAGCTAAAATCACAACTTGTTGTTGCTCCATTTTGGCCACTCGGGCAACTTCCACTTGTTCGATTCCAATATGCTCCTTCATTTAATACGATTTGTAAGGAACTATCACTCCAATCATTACTTCCAAGTGATGAAGTAGATGATCCTGTTCCACTTGCTTTATTATCCCAACTATATTCTCCTATAGGTTCATCTCTTATGATTTTTAATCTTGTTTCTTTTTTTCCTGTTCCATCATCTATATTATTAAATACTCCTATTATTCTCCATAATTCATTATTGAATGATACATAATTATTTGGATTAGACCCTATATATCTTAAATTGTTATCTGTTGTATTATCAAATTTTAATTCTTCGGTTTCTCCTTTAGCTAATATGGTTTCTGCCGCTGTTGGATCTGTATGAATCGGCTGGCTTTCATGAACTAAGCCTGTTCCTTCTATTTTATATGATAAGACTTTTGAAGTGTCTGCTTCTGTTGCTAGGCTTTCATCGACAATTAATGAAATACTATAGACGGTTGTTGTATGTGATTCTAACGCATCATCTTCTATTAAAATACCATTTGTTAATTCACTTACTACTTTGCCATTTTCATAGCCACTTACTACTTCTAATACATCTCCTACTTGTTTTCTTACGACTACTTTTAATTTACTTGATTCTATTGTGTTTTCTTCCTTTGCTATTAATTTTAATGTGTAGGCTCCTTTTAAACTTCCTGTATTTTGAACACTTAGTTTATAATCACATGTTCCTAAATACAAACTTGTTTCATCGGTTGTCATTGGTAAAAAACAATCACTTTTCTCATTTGAGATTGTTTGAGAAGAATTTTCATAAGTAAATACTAAATCTCCTGCTTTTACTACTTGATTTTTACTATTTCCATCCACTTTAAAAAACATCGCATAAGAAAGACTTAATACGACTACGGTTAAACATATGATGATATAACTTGCTAGTTTTGTTTCTCTTCTAAAGATATTTTTAAAGCTTAAATTATCTTGCATATAAAATCACCATTCTTCTATAAAACATTATACCTTTTTTTTCTTAAAATGAAAAGCTTTTTTAACGGACAAAAAAGTCGATTACTACCGGAGCTAAAATCACGATTAAAATGATTGGAATAAAGAAAATAACTGATAATATACTTATTTTGGTTGGTAATTTTCCAATTTGACTTTTTACTTCTAAGATTCTTTTATCTCTTAAGAAATCTAGTTGATTGTTTAAAGACTCTTCAATATCGTTTCCAAAAATACTTGATTGAACTATATTTAATAAAGCATTATTAATTGTATCACTTGGTATTCTTTGCTTCATATCCGTGATGGCTTCTGCAAATGTTTTTCCTAAACTCATTTCTTGTAAAGATTTACGAAATTCCATCGAAAGTTCTGAATCAATATTTTTGGAAGTAATTTGCAAAGAAATAGTTAAATTTCTTCCACTTTCTAAAGTTAGAGAAAGAACTTCAAAAAAGAAAATTGCTTCTTCTTCTAGT
The DNA here is from genome assembly GCA_944350145.1 of uncultured Bacilli bacterium. Classification (GTDB taxonomy): domain Bacteria; phylum Bacillota_I; class Bacilli_A; order RF39; family UBA660; genus Ventrenecus. Next base: position 4,502 of record CALVOC010000018.1, on the reverse strand, counting down.
TTTTTTTCTCGTTTTTTAATTGGATAATCTAAGACAAAATATTCACTTAAATAATGAAAAAGAACGACAAAAATTGGAGCTAAAATATATCCGTTTTTGTTAAAGGCAATTAAAATAAAGAAAATTGCTAAGCTAATTAACAAACGATAATTCAATAAATCGATGGCTTTATAATGGCAATTTAGACCTAATAGCTTTATTTTCTTTTCAATTTTCTGAATTGTTTTTTCAGAATAAATTCTGCGAACTAAACTTTTTTGTTCCATTAGATCTTCACCTTCAATACTTTCTTAATTACCAAAATATATAAAACGTAGATTAAAATTACAAGTGCAAGAACTAATCTACCGAGATTTGTCGTAAAAATTGGGCTAAAATAACTTGGATTTAAAATATAAATAACCAGAATAAAGATTAAAGGAAGGATGCAAAGAGTTCGAAAAACAAAGATGGAAGCACTTGTTAAACTTTGCATTTCTTGTTTTAATTTTTTCTTATCAAAAAAACTTCTTTCAATAGTTCCAAATACTTTTACAATATTTCCTCCTGTCTTATTTAATAAGGTAAGAGAACTTGTAATGTACTTAGCATCATCTAGTTTTACACGATTATAAAAGCGATCAAAAACCACTTCAATACTTAATCCATAAGTCATATCTAAATATATTTTTTTAAACTCATCACTTATTGGCCCGTCTAATTCTTCTTTGACAATCTGGACAGCTTGCATGATGTTTCTTCCCGATTTAAAACTATTATTCATAATAATGATAGCTTTTAATAAGTCTTCTTCAATTTTTTTTCGCTTTTTTTGATACTCAATTTGAATGAAAATATCTGGAAGGAAAAAACCTATTAGAAAAGAAAGTAAAAAGCTCATGAAAGACATTTCCATAACTTGGAACATAAAGGTTAAAATGTTAAAAAGAACAAGAGAAATTCCAGCGACAAATTTAATAGCAATATAATCCATTCCACTCATGCTATCTTTATCTTCATATTTGATATGTTTTTCATATTTTAAAGCATATTTTTTTAAAAAAACACTTTTATTTAAAACCTTAGCTATTTTATGAATCCATCGCCAAAATATTTCTAGAATGCTATCAAAAAAAGACTTTTCATGATCATGTACACTTATAAGTGCAAAATCTTCAAATCTTTTTTCTAAGTGGATGATTCTTCGTTGGCGGATAAGATAGACGATTAAAAGAATTAAGGCAATAATTACAATTGCTTGGGTTAGCATGATTTGCCATGAATAATTTGCCATCTTGTTCCTCCTTCCTTTTTATTTTGCATCTTTAAACATAAAATCAATATCCGTAATTCCTTTGGTAATAATTTTTTTATATACTTTTGGGATTGTTTCATTATATAAAATGTATTCTCCATCTACTTCTCCATTTGGAGTAAGGCCTTTTTGTTTAAAAGCAAAAATTTCTTTTAATTCTAATTCTCCTTCATGGAATCTTTCTAATTCAGAAATGGATGTTACTTTTCTTTTGCCATCGCTCATTCTTTCGATATTTACAACTAGGTCAATGGCACTAGCAATGTACTCGCGAATGGCTTTGATTGGAATGTCTAAGCCGCTCATTAGTACCATAGTTTCAAGACGGTTTAAAGCATCTTTTGGACCGTTGGCATGAAGTGTTGTTAAAGATCCTTCATGTCCAGTATTCATTGCTTGTAACATGTCAAAGGCTTCTTTGCCACGAACTTCACCAACGATGATTCTATCTGGACGCATTCTAAGAGCATTGATTACTAAATCACGAATCGTAATTTCTCCTTCGTTATCGTAGTTGGTTACTCTTGTTTCTAGGGAAATTACATGTTCTTTTTCTAATTTTAATTCTGCAGCATCTTCTATCGTGATAATACGTTCATTGTCAGGAATAAAACCACTTAAAATATTTAATAGAGTTGTTTTTCCGGATCCAGTTCCTCCACATACGATGATGTTACATTTTCCTCTTACTGCTGCTTCTAGAAAAGTTGCCATATATGGAGTCATAGAACCAATTCTTATCATATCATCGGCGGTAGTCATCTCGCTGCGGAACTTACGAATCGTTATAACCGGTCCTTTAATAGATAAAGGCGGAATTACGGCATTAATTCGTGAACCGTCTTTTAATCTTGAATCGACCATTGGATTGGTCGCGTCAATCGTCCTACCCATAGGTCCAATCATTCGTTCAATAGTTCTTATGATATGTTCATCATTAATGAACGAAACACTTTCATCTTTAATAATTTGACCATCTATTTCAATATAAATTTCTTTAGGACTATTTACCATGATTTCCGTGATATTTTTATCTTCTAACAATTCGGTTAAAGGACCATAGCCGTTGATTTCGTTGTCGATTAGATTGTATAAATGGCTTCTTTCTAGATTGGTTAGATCATATCCTTCAATCGTTTTATCAATTTCATCATTGATAAATTGATTTAATAATTTGTCTTCTGGTATTTCTTTATCAATCAAATTTTCAACAATTTTAGTTCGTAGATCATCTAATAATTTCTTATCAGGAAATATTTCATAATCGGAAACATAATCGACTTTCGATGGCTTTCTTTCAATATTAAAAGCTTCAATCAGACTCTTCTTCATGATTACTTTCTTCCTTTCCTAATATATCGGTTGCCATTTTTAATAACACGGTGTAGTCTTTATTAAAAACATTTGCCGCTTTACTTTGCAAGGTTATGATTTCTCCATTCATAATATATGCATCCATATTTTTAACATAAAATTCACTTGAAATCACATAGTCAATATTGGCTTTTATAATATTTTTCATATCAAACAATGTAAAATATTTTTTCATTGGATCTCTTGCATTATTTAAAATGATTTTGTAGTTATCCTTTTTTAAATCACGGAAAATAGATAGAAGACTTTTCATATTTTTTAAATCTAATGGATCGTTTGTCATTAAAAATAAAATCATAGAGACTTCATCTAGAACAACTAGGTTCATTTCATTTAAATTATGGTTGGTATCGATTAAAACGACATCATACAAATACTCCGCTTTATCGATGGCAATTTCAATGTATTTTGAATCAATTTTAGAAGCTTGTCTGGGATCTTTAGGGCTTGCTAAAATATCAATGAAATCATTATATGGGGTAATATAGTTTTTAAAATCATGAAATCGATTGTTATTATAATCGTCAACAAAATTATATATTGTTTTTTCATACGGGCGATTGGTAGCTAAAGAGATTCCTCCGCTTGAAAGATCCAAATCCATAATTAGGACTTTTTTTCCTATACTTTTATAAATGCCTGCCAAGTTTAAAGTAAAAACAGTTTTGCCTACCCCGCCTTTTCCTGAAAAGACACAGATGCTTTTTCCAGTCTTTTTTTTCATCTCATCACCTAATCTTTCTACGTCAAAATTATTTGATCATTTTCTATTTTTCCTTCTCTTGAAAGTGTAATTTCATAAGTTTTTAAACCAATTATTTTACCAAAAATGGCATCCATTTCATGGGATATAGAAACTTTGACTTTATTATTTTCTTCAACAATTTGATATTCTTCTTTGGGCACATCATTTAGTTTTAATGTCTCTTCTAATGCTTGTAAAGAATTTTCTTTATAATATTCTTTAATGCTTTCATCCACAATTCCTTTATATTTTTGATAAGTAAATTGCATGGTGCCAACATCAACAACGACCGCGGCTAAAGCTACAAAGATGGGAACTAAAAGCACAAATAAAATCAAAGTTTGTCCTTTTTTATTCATAAGCAATCACTCTTTTTACTTCTAATGGGAATGGGTTATTTAAAATCAAATTTAATCCAGGAGTTAGTATTTCTACATCTTTTTTTAAATAAAATGTCATAGTTTGATTGTCATTATTTTGAATTTCTAGTTCTATATTCTCTTCTAACAAATCTAAATCTTTTTCTATTTCTTGAAAGCTTTTCTGGTTGCGGTAAAGATCTACAACATCACTCATTTCATTTTCTAATTCATTTCGAAAGAAAACAATTTTCCCAATATCAATAATTGCTAAGATCATAAAAACGAAAATTGGCAAAATAATTACAAACTCCACCAGTGCTTGACCTCTTTTATTCATTTTCGTCATTCCTTTTGCATATTTTCGTACTCTTCTTTAGTAACACATTGTGCCTCGCCTGGTTTTTTTCCTTCGACATAAACCTTATCTACTAAACTGCAAGAAGATTTTGTGATCGCATCTTTTAAATATCCACCAAAATAGGAAACGATACTAATTGTAATAACACTTATAAGTGCAATAATTAACACATACTCAACTAATGCTTGACCTCTTTTATTCATAACCAATCCCCTATTCTTAAAATATTATAGCAAAAAAAAAGATGGATAACAATCCAAAAACGTGTTTTTTCTAAAGAAGCTGCATAAAAAAACTCCCTAGTTTGACAGTTTTGAAATAAAATTCCTCGCAATCCTAGATAAAATCTAGTTTTTTTGTATTTTACTA
>CALVOC010000017.1 GCA_944350145.1 uncultured Bacilli bacterium | reverse complement strand
TACTTTACATTAATATTTTTGTAAAGCAATTTTTTTGAAAATTACAATAAAAAAATTAAAAATACGAAAACTCAAAAAATGAATATGTCCTTGTAAATTCTTGGAAACTCATTTATAATTGATGTATAGATTTTAATACATTTTACATATATTAATTTTCTATAAATAGAATAGTGAGGAGAAAAAGAATATGGAAAATATTGTCCCATCCATATTATTTTTACTTCTTGGAATTGCAGCTGGAATCGGCCTTACTGTTTTCTTCGCGTACATAAAAGGAAACAGTATTGCGAATAAAGCTAATAAAATGATTGAAGAGGCTAAAAAAGAAGCCGAAAAACAAAAAAGAGATCGTATACTTGAATTAAAAGAAGAGGGATATAAGTTAAAACAAGAAACTGAGCGAGAGTTAAAAGAAAAGAAAGAAGAATTAAAATCTACGGAAGAAAGATTACTTCAAAGAGAAAGTAGTTTAGATAAAAGAGATGAAATGCTTCAAAAAAGAGAGTTTAGTTTAGAAGAAAAAGAAAATCATTTATTAGTGGCTCAAAAAGAGCTTCAATCCAAGAGTGAAAAAATGGATGAAATGTTAAAAGATGAAATGAATCGTTTAGAAAAAATTGCTCATTTTTCTAAAGAAAAGGCTCATGATTTAATTATGAAACGAACCGAAGAAGAAATGGCTCGTGAAATAGCAGAATTTATGAAAGAAAAAGAACATGAAGCCAAATTGATGGCATCTGAAAATGCTAAAAATATGATTGTTGAGTCCATGCAACGTTACTCAGAAGACGTTGCAACAGAGCAAACGGTAAGTACAATTGATTTGCCAAATGATGATATGAAAGGACGTTTAATCGGCCGTGAAGGAAGAAATATAAGAACGATTGAAGCGGTTACAGGAGTCGATTTAATTATTGATGATACACCAGAAACCATAGTTGTTTCTTCATTTGATCCATTAAGAAGAGAAATTGCTAAAATCACGATTGAAACTTTAATGAAAGATGGCCGCATTCATCCTTCAAGAATTGAAGAAGTGTATGACAAAGTCTGTAAAGATATGAATACAAAAATTACAGAAATGGGAAATCAAGCTTGTTATGATTTAGGAATTACCAAAATGGATCCAGAATTAGTAAACTTAGTTGGTAAACTTTATTTTAGAACCAGTTATGGTCAAAATGCTTTAAAACATTCTAAAGAAGTTGGCGAATTATGTGGTCTTATGGCAGCTGAATTAAAAGAAAATGTCGTATTAGCCAAAAGAGCAGGACTACTTCACGACATAGGAAAATCTATTGACTATGAAATGGAAGGAAGTCATGTTGAAATTGGTGTTGATATTGCCAAAAAATATCATGAAGATGAAGTGGTAATTAATGCGATTGCTTCTCACCATGGGGATGCAGAAGCAACAAGTGTTATTTCTGTTCTTGTTCAAATTGCCGATACTTTATCAGCAGCTCGTCCTGGAGCTCGCAATGACTCCTTAGATAATTACATGAAACGTCTAGAACAATTAGAAGAAATTGGAAATTCCTTTGAAGGAGTTGAAAAAACCTTTGCAATGCAAGCAGGAAGAGAAGTAAGAGTAATGGTAAAACCAGAAGAAGTTGATGATGCTAAAGCATATAAAATCGCGAGAGAAATGAAAGAAAAAATTGAAAGTGAAATGCAGTATCCAGGAACTGTAAAAATTGTTGTAATACGTGAATCAAGAGCATTAGAAGAAGCTAAATAATTTTATAAAGGAGGGTTAAATTATGTGGGAAGATATTTTATTAGTTGTAATTGGTCTTTTGATCGGACTTGTAATAGGTTTTGTAGTTGCTAGAACAATGATGAAAAAATACATGAAGAAAAATCCACCAATCAATGAAAAAATGATTGAAGCTATGATGAGTAGCATGGGTAGAAAACCAAGCCAAAAACAAGTAAGACAAGTCATGAATCAAATGAACCGTTATATGTAATAATAGCCTTGTTTCGAATAAAAGAGACAAGGTATTTTTTTTGACATTTTTTTTACGTATTGGATATGTGAAATATTTTTTGAAGAAAGAAAATATTCCATTTTTTCTAGAATTTTTATGTCAAGATATAAAATAGAAAATTTGGAATATATTTTAGTAAGTCAACAAAAAAATATTGACTTAAGATTCGGTCTATGATATCCTATCTTTAGAATCAAAAGAGAATAAAAGGTGATTAGTGAAATGGATTTTTTAGAGAGTTTGTATAGTATTGAAAATTTTGGAATATATTTATTTATTATAATTGGTATTTTAGTTGTTTTGTTTTTAGTTGTTTTGTTTTTTGGACGTAAAGATCAAAAGAAAAGAAAAGAACTAGAAGATAAATTAGAGCAAACCAAAATTAGTACAAGAGATGCTTTTGCAAATACTAATGAAGAACCTACAGATTTAGAAATTCCTGTAGAAACAGAAGAGAAAGCAACCAATGAAGAAGGGATAACAAGTGAAAAAAATATAACGACAAATGCCGTTTTAAATAGCGATTTAGATACAGAAAATACTGTAGAAGAACTTCCTCATGAAGAACCTAAAAAAGAATTTGACTTTGATGCTTTAGCCGATGCAATTAGTAAAGAATTAGCTGAAATGGAAAAAAATACAAAACCTGAAAGTGAAGAGGAACCATTAAAGCCAATTGAACCACAAATAAATTATCGTGTTGAAGAACCTGTTCATTTAGAACCAGAAGTTCCAAAAACAAAAGAAGAAGTAAAACCAAAACCTGTAATGCCAACTGTTTTTAGTTCTGTTTATGTAAATAGAGAAAAAGAAGAACCAAAACAAGAAGAAGTAAAACCAGTAACAATTACGAAACCAGAAATCGAATTGCCAAAAATGATGGATTTACCAAAAAAAGCAAATCAACCGATTGAAAGTTTAGAACCTGTAAAACCAGTTTTAGAAGAAAAAGATGATGATATTATCTTTCCATAAGAGTTAAAGAAGTGTCTATAGGCACTCTTTTTTTAATATTTTCTTTAGATTGTGCTATAATACGAGTAATGGAGGGTTTTTATGAAACTTTTTAAACAAAATGACAAACTCAATATGGAAGAAGTAAATGAAGTAGTGAGTTTATCAAAAAGAATTTTGCATCTTTTATATATTGCAATGGTTATTGCTATGATTTTAATTGTAACCATAATTGTTCGAGAATGGGGAATATTAAAATTTCTATTAAACATCTTAGGAGTTCTAGCACCTTTTTTTCTAGGGTTTGTATTGGCATGGCTCATGAATCCATTAGTTACAAGAATGGAAAAGAAAAAAATTCCTCGAGTAGTCGGAACATTAATCGTTTATTCTGTCTTTCTTTTGATCTTACTACTATTTATCCGTTTTTTAATTCCGGTAATTTATGAACAATTACAAGTTTTAATCAATAATTTGCCGGCAATCTTTAGAGAATTGGAAAGCTTTTTGGATAGTATTTTTTCAAAATTCGGCAATATACAAGGATTTGATTTACAAGGAATGAAAGAATCTATATTGCAAACTGTAACTTCTTATCTAAATAATTTTATGACATCTGCTCCAGCATTCATTATGAATTTTGCGGGTGGCTTATTTTCGAGTATGGTAACGATTTGCTTTGGCTTAGTCATTGGTATTTATATGTTAATTGATTTTGATTCTATAAATGGTCATTTACTTCAATTATTGCCTAAAAAGAATCGCTTTGAAGCCTCTTTACTTATCACGAACATTTCTACAGAAGTAAGAAAAAGTGTCAATGGAACTTTACTTGTCGCGACAATGGTATTTATCTGCGATAGTATAGGCTTTTGGATTGTCGGATTACAAGCACCAATCCTATTCGGATTATTATGTGGAATCACCGATTTAATTCCATACGTTGGACCTTATATTGGAGGAGCAGTTGCCGTAGTAGTTGGTTTTGCCCAAAGTCCTTTAGTAGGTTTTTTGACATTACTTGTCGCGATTATTGTTCAATTAATTGAAAATAATATTCTTCAACCGATTATTATGAGTAAAACCATGAAATTGCACCCAGTAACCATTATTGTTGGATTATTAATATTTGAACATTTCTTTGGTATCATTGGTATGATTTTAGCTACTCCATGTATTGCTTTAGGAAAAGTTGTTTGGAAATTCTTTAAAGAAAAATACAATTTATTTCATGAAAACGATACCGTAGAAATACCTTTAAAAAAAATGGATTGAAAAATCCTTTTTTTTTTGATAAGATAAAAATGAATTTATCGAGGAATTAGAAAGAATATTTCAAAGTTTTTTATAGAAAGTAGATGAGGATGGAAATTCTACAAAAAAAGAAATATTTAGGCTGTCTAAGGAGATGAATCGGGGGTTTACCTCGTTAACAAAAAAAGTGAAAGTAAGGATGGTACCGTCTATAAAAAGACTCCTTTGGTATGATCCTTTTTTATTTTGAAAGGAGAATGTATGAAAGTAATTTTAATTGCTGGCAAAGCAAGAAGCGGCAAAACGAAAGCTGCACAACTTTTAAAAGAAATCTTAACTAAGAAAAATGAAAAAGTTGTCATAACAGAATATAGTAAATACATCAAACTATTTGCGAAAGATTTACTTGGTTGGGATATGGTAAGTGAGCCAAAACCTAGAGCCTTTTTACAAAATATGGGAGAATATGTTAGAAAATTAAAGACGGACACATACTTCACGGAACGTATGAAAGAAGATTTAAAAATATATGAGCATTTTGTGGATGTCGTGATCATTAGCGATGTAAGAATGCCTAAAGAATTAGAAGAACTTTCTTCATTTCATCCTATAAAAATCAAAGTAGTAAACGACTTGGCAAGTTACGATTTAAGTGAGAAAGAAGCTCATCATGAAACCGAATTGGCCTTAGATCATTATCAAAATTTTGATTATATAATCAAAAATAAAAATGAGAGTGAAATGCAAGAAATATTAGAACAAATTGTAAAGGAGAGAGATTTATGAATTTAAAAGATCAATTTATTAAATACTTTGTAAGTAAAGGACATAAGCAAATTCCAAGTGCTCCAATCGTTCCAGAAAACGATCCTTCAGTTTTATTTAACACAGCTGGAATGCAACCTTTAATTCCTTATTTAATGGGAGAGCCACATCCATATGGTAAAAGATTATGTGATTATCAAAAATGTGTTCGTCTAACCGATTTAGAAAGCATTGGTGATAAAACGCATCACACTTTTTTTGAAATGCTTGGAAACTGGAGTCTAGGAGATTATTTTAAAAAAGAAAGTATTGGTTATAGTTTTGAATTTTTAACAAGTGTCTTAAAAATTCCGGTAAATAAATTAGCAGTAACAGTTTATGAAGGAGACGATAAAATTCCAAGAGACGAAGTGTCAGCTTCTACTTGGGCTTCTCTTGGAATTCCAAAAGAAAGAATCGCTTATTTAGGAAAAGAAGACAACTTCTGGATACCAGGAGATATGGGACCATGTGGAACAGATACAGAAATTTTTTATTGGCGAAGTGATGAAGAAGTACCTCAAGTATTTCATCCGGAAGATGAACGTTGGGTTGAAATTTGGAACAACGTATTCATGGAGTTCTATCAAGATCAAGATGGGAATATAACTGAACTAAAGCAAAAAAACGTCGATACAGGAATGGGATTAGAACGAGTAGTGGCTGTATTAGAAAATGTAAACGATAATTATTTGACAAGTATTTGGAAAAATTTAAGAGAAAAATTAGAAAGCATAAGTCATAAAACTTATGAAGGCAACGAAGAAGCCATGCGAATCATTATGGATCATGTAAGAACAAGTGTCTTTATCGCAGCCGATCCAGCTGGCATAAAACCAAGTAATACCGATCAAGGATATATTTTAAGAAGACTAATTAGAAGAGCGATTCGGTATGCTAGAAAATTAGAAATGGATATTCATTCAAATTTTTTAGAAGAACTAGCTTTAGTAGTAATTGAAGAATATCAAAGTTATTATCATGAATTAAAAGAAAATAAAGAAATAGTTTTAGAAGTATTAAAACAAGAACAAAACAAATTTAGTAGAACTTTAGAAAAAGGTTTAAAAGTGTTTGAAAAAGTTGCCAAAAATTCAAATTCTATTGATGGAGAAACAGCTTTCCATTTATATGACACCTATGGTTTTCCAATTGAACTTACAAAAGAAGAAGCAACTTTAAGAAATATGAAAGTCGATGAAGAAGGGTTTAAAATTTATTTTCAAAAACATCAAGAAAAATCAAGAACCGCATCTGCAGGAAAATTTAAAGGAGGGTTATCTGGAAATAGTGAAATTGAAACAAGATATCATACCGCGACTCATTTATTAAATGCAGCTTTAAAACGAGTAATAGGTCCAAGTGTGCATCAATTAGGAAGCAACATCACTGAAGAGCGGTTGCGTTTCGATTTTCCATGTGATCATAAACTAACCGATGAAGAAAAGCAAAAAGTGGAAGATTTAGTAAATGAATGGATTAACGAAGCAATTCCAGTAACCAAAGAAATAATGAGTAAAGAAGAAGCTTTAAAAAGTGGAGCAGAATGCATGTTTATCGATAAATATCCAGATGAAGTAACCGTATATAAAATAGGGGACATTTCAAAAGAATTGTGCGGAGGACCTCATGTAAAAAATACTAAAGAAATAGGTCATTTTAAAATCAAAAAAGAAGAATCTTCAAGTGCTGGTGTAAGAAGAATTAAAGGAATCATTGAATAAAAAATGATTCCTTTTTTGCGAAACTCGGAAGTAAAAACGTGCGAAACTCGGAAGTAAAAACATGCGAAACCCGGAAGTAATGTATATACTTTTTCTAAAATATAGTGTATAATTACCTTAATAAAGGAGTGAATTTTATGGATTATTTACCTCGAATAGTAGATGATTTATTGGAGAAAAAAATGCGATTATTTGGTGGAGTTTTAATAGAAGGATGTAAATGGTGTGGCAAAAGTACAACCGCGAAAAGAAAAGCTAAAAGTATCATTGAATTTCAAAACCCAGCTACTTACGAAAACAATTTAGAAATTGCCCGTACAAGACCAGACTTACTTTTAGACGAAGAAAAACCACTTTTAATTGATGAATGGCAAGTGGCTCCAGCTATATGGGATGCAATTCGTTATGATGTAGATAAAACAAATTTAAAAGGCCAATATCTATTGACAGGATCTGCTACACAATTAGAAAAAGCTCCAAAACATAGTGGCACTGGAAGAATCGCTAGACTTTTAATGCGTCCGATGTCTCTTTATGAATCAAAAAATTCAACAGGAGAAGTTTCTCTAAAGAAAATATTTGATCACCAACAAAAAATAGAGGGAAAAAGTAACTTGGAATTAGAAGATATTGCTTTTTTAATTGCTAAAGGTGGATGGCCAAGTGTTGCAACAGTAAACGAGGAAGATGCTTTATTAATTGCAAGAGAATATTTAGAAGCGGTAATACATGAAGATATACAGGCACTAGATGGTGTAGATCGTAATCCAACAAGAGTACGAACTGTTTTAAGAAGTTTAGCTAGAAATATATCGACGACAGCAAATCTTTCTGTAATAAAAAAGGATACAGAATTGAGTGATGATGTTATTTCAGAAAAAACAATTGCCGATTACATAAAGGCTCTTGAAAAAATGTATTTAATAGAAGATGTGGTTGCATGGAGTCCTAAGCTTAGAAGTAAAACAGAAATTCGAGTAACTCCAAAAAGAGAATTTGTGGATCCTTCATTAGCCGTAGCGGCTCTTAGAGCGACAGATAAAGATTTATTAAAAGATTTCAAAACATTTGGATTATTATTTGAAGCTTTATGCATTAGAGATTTGAGAATCTACATGGAAAGCTTAGATGGAGAAGTATTCTTTTATAGAGATAGAAATGGATTAGAAGCCGATGCAATTTTACATTTAAATAATGGAGATTGGGCAGCTGTAGAAATTAAACTAGGCACAGAAGAAACAATTAATGAAGCAGCTCAAAATTTATTAAAATTAAAAAATATCATAGATATGAGAGAGCCAAAATTTTTAATGGTTTTAACCGCGACGAAATATGCTTATCAAAGAGAGGATGGAGTTTTAGTAGTACCTATAGGTTGCTTAAAAAATTAGATAAACTTTCTTCTTTTAAAATTCTGAAAAATAGGCTATAATAGAAACAGAAAATAGGTGGCTATATATGCAAGATAATTTAAGCTTTAAAAATATCTTTAGAAGAGAAACAAAACTAGCAAGTTATATCATCATATGTTTAACCGTAGTCGTATTAAGTCTTTCTTATGCGATGTTTTTTAAAGTGGATGGAAATAGTAAAAATCAAGTAGTAAAAGCAGGAGATTTAGTATTTACTTATGAAAATTCTTCTCAAACAATCTCAAATGAGAAAAGTGATTGTTTTTTACCAATGACAACCGATGAAACAAGTTTGTATTTAGGAACATGTGATTATAAACTAAGTGTTCAAAATACAGGAAGTTTAAAAGGAGCCTACACATTAAAATTAATAGCAAAGGAAGAAAACACAATAGAATCAAGTAAATTAAAAGTAGTCGTAAGAAAACAAGTAGGAGATGTATTAGAAGTAGTAAGTGGCTATGAAAATGGCAAAGTAGTAAGTGAATTAACAAATGGTATTTTAATAGAAGATGATGCGTTAGAATCACATACAACAACCGTCTATAGTATTTCATTAATTGTCGATGAAAGCCTAGCAACAGAAGCAGACACTTCAAAAGTCTTATCATATAAAATAGAAGGAACAGGCTTAGTTCATGAAAGCCAGCCGATTCATACAGATCCAACAGCGGCAGAAACCATATTAGCTAAAGGAGAAACCGAAGAATTAAAATTTGATAATACAACAGATAACAATTTAAGATATATAGGGTCTAATCCAAATAATTATGTATCATTCAATAATGAATTATGGAGAATAATAGGAGTATTTAATAATATAGATGATGGAACAGGAAAAAAAGAAACAAGATTAAAAATCATAAGAGATGAACCTATAGGAGAATATAGTTGGGATAATAAAGCAAGTGGAACAGGATCATCTACTTCATCACTTGGAAGTAATGATTGGAGTGATAGTTCCTTACAAATCGTATTAAATGAAGGAGCATATTGGAATCGAACAAGTGGAAGTTGCCCGAGTGGCCAAAATGGAGCAACAACAAGTTGTGATTTTAGCTCTACCGGCTTAACAGCAGAAGCGAAGTCGATGATAGGGAATACCAAATGGAACTTAGGCGGTACAGCGAGTTATACAAGTTCAAGTAATGGATTAGCAAGTCATTGGTATACATACGAAAGAGGGACAGAAGTATATAGCGGAAGACCAACAGAATGGATTGGCAAAGTAGGACTTATGTATCCAAGTGACTACGGTTATGCAACAAGTGGAGGAAGTACAACAAATAGAGAAACATGCCTAAATACAGTATTATATAATTGGAATGGTTCAAATGTAAGCGATTGTAAAAACAATGACTGGCTATATAATAGTGAAAATCATCAATGGACCTTAACTTCTCATTCCGGTGCTTCGTACGGCATGTATGGTGTGTATAGTGACGGCCGCATGAACTATTACCATGCGTTCGTCACGACTATTGTTGCTTCCCCCGCCTTATATCTAAGCTCTAACGTTAAAATAAGTGGAGGAGATGGCTCAGAAGGTAATCCGTATACTCTAAGTTTATAAATGAACTGTTATGAATAAGACTTTCTAACAGTTTTTTTCTTGTCTTGTAAAGTAGAATTCTTTTTGATAAAATAAATGTGTACTTAAGAGGTGGAATATGGAAAATACGACATTGTTTGATGTTTCTGTAATAGAAAGTGCAAACGTTAAAAATGTCATCAAAGAAGTATGCAGTTTGTTAAAAGAAAGAGGATATAATCCTATTAATCAATTGGTATTTATGAGTGGCGATCCTGGTTATATTTCTAGTTACAAAGGAGCTCGAGACAAAATTTTAGCACTTGATAAAGCACAAGCTCTTCAGGTAATTATAAGGGATTTTTTAAAGTGAGATATTTGGGTTTAGATTTAGGGACCAAAACTCTAGGACTTTCTGTCAGTGATAAAACAAACACCATTTCTTCTCCTTATAAAACACTCCATTTTAAAGAAAATGAATATACAAGTGTTTTACAAGAACTAAAAGAAATTGTTGAAGAAAAAGAGATTACAGCTTTCGTATTAGGACTTCCAAAAAACATGAACAATTCCTTAGGTTTTGCTAGTGAAAGAAGTTTGAATTTCAAAAAAATCTTAGAAGAAAACTTTTCTTTGCCAGTTTATTTAGTAGATGAAAGATTAAGTACAATTGAAGCTGAAAAAATTTTATTAAGTAGCGATAAAAGTCGTCAAAAAAGAAAAAAAGTGATTGACAATGTGGCCTCATCAATCATTTTAGATACATTTTTAAAAGGAAGGAAAAACGAAAATGAATGAGAAAAAACCAATTACCAATAGTGTGTTTACTGTAAAAGATGAAAATGAAAAAAATGTTGAATGCGAGATTTTATTTACCTTTGAATCCCCAGAAACAAAGAAAAATTATATTGTCTACACCGATAATACAAAAGATGATGCCGGTTCTTTAAAAGTTTATGCCAATGTCTATGATAAAAGTGGAGCAACTAAAGAACTTTACCCTTTAGAAACAGAAGAAGAATGGAATACAGTCGAGACAATTTTAGCTAAATTAGAAGAAAAGGATGAAAAAGAAAATTCATGAAAAAAGTAGGAATAATTATCGCGGTACTGCTAATAGTACTTTGTCTTATTTTAGGTGGCTACTATGCCTGGGGAATGACAGCAGTCTCTAAAGAAAATACCATTAAAACCTTTATAATTGAACCTGGAACAAGCAAGAAAACCGTTGCTGAAAATCTAGAAAAAGCAGGTCTTATTCATAGTAAGTATCCTTTAATCGTCTATCTTTTCTTCAACGGATCAAATATTCAAGCAGGCGAATACGAATTAAGCACGAATATGACTCCAAGTGAAATGATTAAAAAATTTGCAAGTGGGGAAGTAAAAATCAATTCGACGACCGTTTTATTAGTAGAAGGAAAAAGATTAACCGACTACGCGAATACTTTAGCTGAAAATCTAAATTTTTCAAGCAAAGAATTTCTTGCTCAAGCAAACGATAAAGAATATTTAAAGACTTTAATTGATGAAGGAGAATTTTGGTTTTTAACCGATGAAATTTTAAATGAAGAAATTTATTATCCATTAGAAGGATATCTATATCCGGATACATATGAATTTTTAGAAACAGCAAGTCCTAAAGATGTCATTGAAACCCTTTTAAACCATACCAAAGCAAAACTAGAAAGTGTTAAAAGTGATATTGAAAATAGTCCATATTCAGTTCATGAAATTCTAGCCTTGGCATCTATGGTTGAAAAAGAAGCCAATAGCAAATCCGATCGTGAAATGGTTGCTCAAGTCTTTTTAACTCGATTAAAAGAAAATTGGTCTTTAGGAAGTGATGTAACAACTTACTATGGAGCTCAAAAAGAAATAGGCAAAGATGAACTTACTTGGAACGAACTAAATGATTCCAATCCATACAATACCCGTTTGACAGATGGATCGATGAATGGTAAACTACCTATTGGACCGATTTGTAATCCAAGTATTACTAGTATTGAAGCAGTCTTGCATCCAAGTAATACCAACTATTATTACTTTGTCGCGAATGTCTGTACAGGAGAAGTTTTCTTTCAAACAACGAGTGAAGAATTTAGCAAAAAAAATACCGAATTAAGTCAAGTTTGTTCGGGAAATTAATAGAAAAGAGTGAAGATCATGAAAAATTTGATTTTAGAAATGGAAGAATATGCAAAAGAAAAAAATATTCCAATCATGGAAAAAGATGGCATAGCTTTTTTAATGAAATATATTAAAGCACATAATGTCAAAAATGTTTTAGAAATTGGAAGTGCAATTGGCTATTCAGCAATTTTAATGGCTTCGAGCAGTCCAGATGTCAAAGTTACAACCATTGAAAGAGATGAGACAAACTATATGGAATGTTTAAAAAACGTCAAAAAATGTTCTTTTGAACAAAAAGTAAACGTTGTATTTCAAGATGCTCTAGAAGTAAATTTGACTGAAGGAACGACTTTTGACCTTATTTTCATTGATGCTGCGAAAGGACAATATATAAAATTTTTTGAAAAATATAAATACTTCTTAGCACCACATGGTACAATTATCACGGACAATTTAAAATTTCATGGTTATGTTGGAAAATCTGAGAAAATCGAAAGCAAAAATTTAAGACAATTGGTTTCTAAAATTGAAAACTACATTGATTTTTTAAAAACAAATGAGGAGTTTGATACGCAATTCTTCGATGTCGGAGATGGCCTATCAGTAAGTGTAAGAAAAAATGAAGAATAAATTTTTAATCATCCCAGGTACCAATACATTAGAGAAAGTTACGAACAGTTACTTTCTTTTTCCGTTAAAAGACTTTAGTATAGGATATGAAAAAACGTTTACTTTAGAAGAAATTCCTAAAGAGTCTTATATCTATATCAATCGTCTTTTAGATCATGAAGATATCATAAAATTGATACCCCTGCTTCCAACGATAAAAGAAAAGGTAAAAGGAGTTGTTTTTGAAGATTTAGGAATTTTAGAAATTCTAAAAGAAAACAAAATAAATGTTGAAACCATTATCTATCCATCTCATGCCGCATGTAGTTTTTATACGGTAAATAGCTATCTTGAAGAAGTGGATACAGTAATCTTATCAAACGATATTACAAAAGAAGAAATCGAAGAAATTTTAAAAAAATCAACAAAACCCGTTGGCATACTCGTATACGGTCATTTGCCATATATGTATTCTAGACGCACTTTACTAAAAAATTATGCTCAAAATTATGGCTTAACTCACAAAAAAATTAGAGTGGTAAAAGAATTAGTAAGCAAACAAGAATTTTTGATTTTTGAAGATGAAAAAGGAACGATATTCTATGATCCTTGTGTTTTTCTAGATCGTTATTTTTTGAATAATGAAAAAATTTCCTATTCTATTGTAGATTTAAACTTTATAAAAGTAGAAAGCATAAACAAATTTATTGAAGATTTTGAAAAGCAAGCAGTATTAGAAAATACAACAGAAGGCTTTTTACATCGTAAGACAATTTATCGTTTGCCACCGAAAGGAGAAAAAAATGATTGAATTATTAGCTCCAGCTGGAGATTTAGAAAAGTTAAAATTTGCTCTTCATTATGGAGCCGATGCAGTATATATTGGTGGTCAAAACTTCAGTTTAAGAGCCAATGCCAAAAATTTTTCTTTAGAAGATATAGAAAAAGGAGTTCGTTATGCTCATGAACTAGGAAAAAAAGTATATGTAACCGTAAATATTATTTTTCATAATGAAGATGCCAATCATTTAGAAGAGTATTTAAAAAAATTAGAAAATATTGGAGTAGATGCCATCATTGTAAGCGATTTATATGTGGTAAAACTCGTTCAAAAATTAGCTCTTACTTTAGAAGTACACCTATCTACTCAAGCAAGTGTATTAAATGAAAAATCTGCTTTATTTTATAAAAAATTAGGTGTAAAACGAATTGTCTTAGCTAGAGAAGCAAGCAAAAAAGAAATTATAGCTATTAAAGAAGCGACAAATTTAGAATTAGAATGCTTTGTGCACGGAGCCATGTGTACCTCTTTTTCAGGTCGATGCATATTATCAAATGTAGTAACCAATCGCGATGCCAATCGAGGGGGATGTGCTCAAGTTTGCCGTTTTTCTTTTGATGCTAAAGAAAAAGAAGTTTTTAGTATGACAAGCAAAGATTTAAATATGATTTCTCATATCAAAGAAATGATCGAAATAGGAGTGAACTCCTTTAAAGTGGAAGGAAGAATGCGAGGAATTTATTATATTGCAACCGTCATTCTAGCTTACCGCCGTCTTATCGATAAAATAGAAAAGAATACTTTGACCGATCAAGAAAAAGATTATTATTTAAAAGTTTTAAATCGAGTAGCCAATCGTGAAAGTACACCTCAGTTTTTTGAAAAACTTCCAACAGAAAAAGAACAATATTTTTTAGGAAGGCAAGAAGTTTCCAATCAAGATTTTTTAGGATTAGTTCTCGATTATGATCCAATAAAAAAAATAGCTAAAGTAGAACAACGAAACTATTTTAAAATAAATGACCAAGTAGAATTTTTTGGCCCAAATATGGAAACATTTTCTTATCAAATACATAAAATAGAAAATGATCATGGTGAAAAAATCGAAGTAGCAAATCATCCAAATATGATTGTTTACTTACCAGTTGACAGGCCATTACAAAAATATGACATAATGCGTATAAAATTGTTTGACAAAGAAAAGATTTTATAGTAATATGTGGAAGATATTAAAAAAAGGAAAGTGAGAAAATGAAAGAAGAAATTATTTTAACTCCAGAAGGATATTTAGAATTAGAAACCGAATTAAATGAGTTAAAAACAGTGGTTCGTCCTCGTGTTATAAAAGATTTAAAAGATGCTCGTGCTCAAGGAGATTTATCAGAAAATGCCGATTATGATGCAGCTCGTGATGAACAAGCTCAAGTAGAAGCTCGAATTAAAGAACTGGAATTTAAACTTGAACATAGCAAAATCGCCGATTCTAAAGAAAAAGGAGTAGCTTCAGTTGGTTCAACGGTAGTTGTTTTATACGATGACGACGACCAAGAAGAATATAAAATTGTAGGTTCAATGGAAGCAGATCCATTAGAAAACAAAATCTCAAACGAAAGTCCAATTGGCAAAGCTGTTCTGGGACATAAAAAAGGCGAAATTTTAGAAGTAGAAAGTCCAAATGGCTCATACAAAATCACATTAGTGGATGTAAAGTAGGTTACCAATCGGTAACTTTTTTAAATAAATAAAAAAATGAATGTCTTCTTTTTTCTATCGTTTTGTGCTATACTTTTATTGAGTGTAAAGGATGTGGATTATGAATAAACAAGGATATGCTATTAAAGAATTATTAATTTTATTTGCGGTTTTAGGAATTGTTTTTACTTTTGCAATTACGAAAGTTAGTTTTGCGTATCAAGAAGTAGATAACGAAGAAGAATTATTAGCAATGAAAGATCGAAGCATTCAAATAGCCGCGGAAGCCTATGTAAATGCTCATAAAGAGAATTTTACAGCAGAAGAAACATTCTTTTTTGGAAAAGAATTGGTGGAAAACCACTATTTAGTAGATGTAGAAGATCAAGGATATAATACCGTTAAAATTCGAGTTACGCATCCGGCAAATACTGAAGAATATCATGTGGAGATTGTAGAATAAGATGGCTATTACCAAAACCAAATTTCTAGAATATACACGTTGTCCAAGATATCCTTTTTTAGCCAAAATAAATCAAGAAATCTTAGCAAAACCAATGAGTTATGAAGAATATCAAAAAGAACAAGAAAAAGTAGAATTAAAAGAATTACTGGATGCAATGTTTGAAACAGACGAGAATGGTCTTTTAGTAGATCAAACAAAAAAAACAGACCTAAAATTACAAGCAATGCTTCCCTTTTATAAACAAGTAGAAATAGAAGCTGGACGTATTGCTAAAGAAAAATTTGGTGGTAAGACAATTTATCATGAAGAAACCAAAAAACAAGTTTCTTTTTCTTTTCAATATGAAGATATTCCTTTTTTATGCTACATAGATATTTATAATGAAACAGAAACGGAAATAAACATAATTGAAGTAAAGGCAACAACTTCAAAAAAATATCGCGAATTAAAAAGTGGATATCCTAAAAAATGGAAACATTCAATTTTTAAAAAAATAAATAACATCTACACATTAAAAGAAGAAACAAAGATCGATATCGAAAAAGAAATGCCTTTAGAAAATTATCAAAAAGAAAGAGAAAAATTAAAAGATCGTTATGCTTTAGGAGGATATGTATACGACTTAGCCATCCAACGTTTTATAATTGAAAGATCTCCTTTAAAAACAGAGAAAAAAATCAATTACTTTTTGGCTGTATTAAATGATGAGTATACTTTTAATGGCAAATACCAGAATGATTTGCCAATCTATGAAAAAGATGAGTCAGGAAACGAACTAATTACCTTTATTAATTTAAATCAAATCACTGCCGAAATGGAACCAATGATTGAAAAAGATGCCAAACAACTTCTTGAAAATTTAAAAAATCCAAAAGAACAAGAAGTTCATTTAAGCACGTCATGTGGATACAAAAAAGTAAATACTTGTCCTTTTTTCTCCACAGTATGTGGTAAAAATATTCCCAAAACGAATAGTTGCTTGACATATATAAACAATTCTTTCGGATTTTTAAAAGAAGATAAAACAAGAATAAAAGGTTTAGATTTAATAAATGAAGGATACCTAGATTTGTTAGATATTCCAGAAAAATGGATTACAAAAGAAAATCATAAAATTCAAAGAGAGTGTTATAAAAATCATACAGTTTTTCTTCAAAAAGAAAAAATATCCGCGGCTTTAGATTCTTTAGAATATCCAATCTATCATTTAGATTTCGAAACATTTCCTTCGCCGATACCTAGGTTTAAAGGAGAGCATCCCTATACCCAAAGTCCATTTGAGTTTAGCCTGCACATCGAAAGAGAGCTTGGAGTATGCGACAAAATAAAAGATAATGTAGTTTTTCTAGCTAAAACGATGCAAGACGAACGCTTAGAGCTCATTAAAACTTTATTAGCAAATGTCGATCCAAACAAAGGAACCTTATTTGCTCAGAATGTTGCGTTTGAAAAAGGAAGATTAAAAGAATTAGCTACAATTTTTGAAGAATACAAAGAACCATTACTTGCTTTAGCTAGTAGAGGCTTTGATCTTCTTTGGATTGTCAATAACAATAAAGAATTTTATGAAAAAAAAGGATTTTCAAAAAAAGAAGTAGAAACTTTTAACTTTTATAATGAACGTTTGAGTGGCTCTTTTTCCATAAAAAAAACACTTCCTGTTTTTTCAAACCTATCCTATAAAGATTTAGAAATTCAAAATGGTACAGAAGCATTAATTACTTATGCAAACTATAAAAAAATGACCAAAGAAGAATTTCAAAAACAAACGGAAGCTTTAAAAAAATACTGTGCTCAAGATACATGGGCTATGGTTGAAATTTTAAATTCTTTAAGAAAAATGATTCAGCAAATGTCAAAAAGTCGTCAAAAAATAAGGATATAGTTGTATGAATTGGAATTCATATCGTATTATAATAAAGTAAAGGACGTGATATAATGTTATATCCTTCAATTGATAAGCTACTAACCATAGTAGATTCAAAATATAAGCTTGTTCATGTGGCTTCAATAAGAAGTAAACAAATGTTAGAAAATCATCATTTTCAAATGAATGAACAAGAATATAAAAACAAAAAAACTATTGGTCGAGCTTTAGAGGAATTAGATAAAGGACTTATTAAAGTTATTACTCATGAGGATAACGAATAAGTTCTTTTCTTATGCAAAAAGAAAAAAAGTGTGATAAAAAAACAAGCAAAAAGAAAAAAAATTCATAAATTACCATGAAAGGAGAATTTATGAGTCGAGTTTTATTTGAAGGAGAAAACCAAATTACAAATGGTTATCGAAAAAATGTTCATGAAGCAGTAGATCTTGTAAAAAAATGGTATCAGCAAGATGCAATAATTGCCCATAGTAGTGGAACAGTAGTTATGGTTCAAACAGGAATGAGTCATAACCCTGGATCTACAGGAAATGCAAGTTATGGAAATTTTATCAAAATTAAACATGATGATGGATATTACACTTTATATGCTCATCTAAAAGAAGTATATGTAAAAAAAGACGAAAGAGTTACAGAAGGCCAAAAAATAGGATACATGGGTGATACGGGAAATGCCTATGGTGTTCATCTTCACTTTGAAGTGAGAAATACTTACGATGTTCGAATAGATCCCGAACCTTATTTAGATGCCAATTTACCGAATGAAGAAAGAAAAATAACTTATCAAGCTTATGATAATATCAAAAAATATTGGCTTCCAAATGTAGTGGTAGGAGATGGAGGATATGCTGGTAATTTTGGAAATCCTATTGGAGGAATCTATACCGATAAGTACAAAATGCGAGTTCATGATATGAAAAAAGGCTACTGGCTTCCATGGGTTGAAAACAGAAACGATTATGCTGGAAATTTAGGAAATGATATTGATGGAGTTCAAATTTATAATGCAACTTACCGAGTTCATTTAAAAAATGGCAGCTGGCTTCCATGGGTTAATAAAGTAGATGATACCAATGCAGGATATGCTGGAATTTATGGAAAAGCTATCGATGCAATCGAAATAAAATAGAGGACTTTTTCCTCTTTTTCTTTTTTTAAAGGATTTTTTTGAAAAAGGTGAAATGAAAAGTTAAATGCAACACTTTGAAAAGAGCAAAGAAAGTTAGCATTTATGCAAGATTAAGTGC
>CALVOC010000016.1 GCA_944350145.1 uncultured Bacilli bacterium | reverse complement strand
CGCTAGCTCAGTAGGTAGAGCATTTGACTTTTAATCAAAGGGTCTCGGGTTCGAATCCCGAGCGAGCCACCAGTTTAGTAGTTAAAGCTTTCAATTGAAAGCTTTTTTTCTGTTTAATGAAATCAAAATTATAAGTCAATAACAAATATTTAAAAATTCGACAAAAGTAGTCTTTCCCAATTGGTATAATTTACCAAGAAAAGAAAGGAATCTTGCAAAAAGTGATAGTTTTTCCTTATTTTAACCTTGTGGGGTTAATAGTTTTTATAGTGAAATTGGTATACTTTTTGTAGGGTGGTAAAATGAAACTGGCTGACGCGATATCACAAAAAATTGAAAAAATATGTATAGAGAAAAATATAACCCCAAATAAATTAGCTAGTATTTGCTGTCTTACGCAAAGTACCATACAAAATTTAGTTGTTGGAAAATCACGAAATCCAAAATTATTAACTATTATTAGGATATGTGAAGGATTAAATATGCCTTTAAAAGATTTCTTTGATGATGAACTATTTTCAAAAATTGAAAGGGAAGATTAATGAAACTATACGATGATAATAAGAAAAAAATAGCCTTATTAGAAAATGGAGACACACTAATTGTAAAAACTTTGAAAGGAAATAATATAGATATAACGATTCAATGTATTGATGGCTGTCTTGTTGTCGATGAAGTTTATTCGAAAAGAATTAAAGAAATAAGTATGGAGCAAAAAGAGCAACAGAAATTAGAAAAATATAATTCAAATAAGAAGAAAGATAGTTATTTTAATTAATAAAGCACTTTTTTATGCAATAATGTCATTTTTAACTTGCATTTTTAAACAGTTTATTATATAATCATATTGCATTTTGAATTTGGCTTTGCGTCCATAGCTCAATTGGATAGAGCGTTAGACTACGGATCTAAAGGTTGGGGGTTCGACTCCCTCTGGACGCACCATACTTTAATATTCAAGTTGTCATAAAAGGAACGTTTTTATGATATACTATTATTAGATCGAGAAGTAGCACAATTTGGTAGTGCACTACATTTGGGATGTAGGGGTTGCAGGTTCAAATCCTGTCTTCTCGACCATTTTTTTTGCAAAAAAAGCTTTTAACGAAGCTTTTTATTTTTTTATTTGAATAGATAATTTAGTAAACAATTTTTCAATATCTTCTTTATAGATTTCAAAAGTTGTACCTTTATCATACATTTCCCATTTATCGCCTTTTTGACGATAAGAGATTTTGATATGAACACGAATATCTCCATTTTCAATTAATTCTAAAAATTTGCTAAAGCTTTTCAACTCATAAAAAGAAATTTCTTGAAAATTATAATAATAACTTTTATTATGCATTTCATAATATTTAAGAACTTCGACAATACATAAATAATTTAATTTGGTTTCTAATCTTAATTTCAAATGATAAAAAGACCACGAAAGTTCTTTTTTGAGCTTTTCGTGATTATAATGATCATAAATTTGCAATTCAACACATTTTTTTTCGTAATTTACATGAAGCTTAAAAGAGTATCTTCTAGTACAACGAGAATATTGGGCATTGATTTTTGCATAAAAAACATTTTTTGTAGAATCCTTTTTACTAGGCCAACCAAAGTTTTCGTATAAATATTTCATTTGTAAAGGTTGATTATCTAAAGCCATTGAAAACAAACCGATAGGACATATATATTTAGAATTAATTTGCGTGGTCTTTAATTCGATCCCATGATAATCTGGTAAAATATCGTTATCGGTCAACTTACCTAATAGGTATTCAAGTGTAATCCCGGCACCTCCAAAACCGCCACCTTTGCTTTGAATCCAATTCATAGTTTGAATTTTATAATATTTTTTTGCAAGATTTTGCATTTCGATTAAAATTTCCTGTTTCATGGAATCATATTATAAATTGCTGGTGAGTAAAAAAATGTCGAAAAAAGAAATAAAAAGATTTTAATTCCACATATTTGAATATATTCCTTCTTTTTTATAAAAATCATCCATTAAAACGACGTGATCAAAAGTTTGATTGATTGTATATTTTGAATATTTTCTTGCAACTACACCTCCAAAATTTTGCAGAGATTCAGCTATATAAATACTGTCTTCATCTATACCTATAATAATACCGATATGTCCCCAGTAATTCACTAAATCACCAACTTTAATGGTATTTGAACGTATCAACGAAAAAGTAAGCTCGGTATACTTTCCAAGATCAGTCATCTGGTAAGGATATTCAGTTTCACCAGCTCCAATATCTCCTGGATCAAATCCTGCATTTATTAAAACCCAAGCAACAAACCCTGAACAATCCAGACCATTAGGCTTTTTAACTCCAGGATAGTAGCCAAATTCTTCATCTGGTTCCCAGTTAGTTAAAGGACATCCCCATATAGCTGGTCCACTAAAAGTGGCTTGTATATTAGCAAATTTTGATTCGTTTAGATAAAGTCCTTTCTTATAATATCTTCCTTCGCCATCTACGTAATTAATGCCAGATTCATGAACTCTTCCGTTTTCATAAAAGTATGGGATTCGATATGGGAAAGAAAGTGTCAAAAATCGAGCTGCTTCTATAGCGGCCGCACGAGTTTGATCACCGACTTTGTGAATTCGATATTCTAAAAAACTATCTAATAAATTGGCTTCTTCTTGATTGTAACGATGGCATGGAAGATTTTGTTTATATTGCTTTTGATAGGTAGGTAAAGTTATTAAATCAGTAACTATAACTTTTAATTTTTTTTCAGTTAAAGGCGATGAAATCATTGTAGTTCCAGCTTTTAAAGCTTTTATTTTATTATTGTCTGTAATAGCAATAGATTCGTCAGAAGAAGTAAAGTGATAATCTATTTCTTCTGGATATATGAATTGAGCTGAAAATTCAATTGGACTTTCTTCACCAATAACTAGGTAAATTGTTGAATAGTTAAAAGAAAAAGTTAATAAGTTATCTAAATAATCTAAAAGTCTATATTTTTTGCTGTATAAGTTGTGATTTTGAAGATAAATTTCATAATCTTGGTGAATGGGCAAGGTTAAAAGGCAAGAGTTATTAATAGAGAAATTGCGAATTTCTTCTTCGCCATTTGTTGCAATACATTCAAAAGAAGAATCAATAAAATCGAAAAAATTTTGAGCTTTAGAAATCTCGATAGAGTAAGTTCCATCATTAGCATTAAATTGCTGAAATATAATATTAGAAACCTCTATGGTACGATGAATATACAAAAGTAAAATTATGGCAATAATATTAAAAAAAATAATAAAAAAAGTGTTAAAAAAATGCTTTTTTCTCTGTTTCATAACAACCTCATATTTTTCTATACTATAACATAATTTCAAGTCTATATAAACTCTAATGTACAAATATGATGAAATTGTGGCTTTTTTAGCCAAAACAGTTTATAATTAACATAAGTTTTGAGGTGTTTTTGAAATGAAAAAAGTAGTATATTATATAAAAAGAATTTTTAGTATGAATTTTATGGAAATGTTTAAAACGATTAACAAGATACATAATCGAAGTGGTAAAAATAGAGTATTTATATTTTTTGATATGATTTATTGTTCATATAAATTTTTGGCAGGATATACAGATTATTTTTTATTTTATTTTGAAGATTTGACAAATGATCAACGTAAAACATATATTACTCGTGGAGTAAATAATGGCTATTTAAAAACATTAAATGATAGTACATATTATCACTTTTTTAGAAATAAAGTAGAGTTTAATCAAAAGTTTAAAGAATATATTGGCCGTGAATATTTAGATTTAAGAAAAACAAGTTTATCAAAATTCGAAAAATTTTTAAAGAAACACTCTATAATCATGGTAAAACCAGTAGATCAATCTGGTGGAGCAAATGTTTCTAGGATTACCATAGATAAAACAACAAATATTGAAAAACTTTATGAAGTTCTATTAAAGACAAAACAATATTTAGTAGAAGATTATGTGCGTCAACATAAAGAGATGAACCGTTTGTGTAAAGCATCAGTAAATACTTTAAGAATTGTAACCGTAAGAAAGAATAATCACACTACAGTAATGTTACGAGCAATTCGCATAGGTAACGGTATTCGCGATGTAGACAATTTTCATAGTGGAGGAATGTATACTTTGTTTGACGAAAATGGGGTAATCACAAAACCAGCCATGGATCGTGAAGGAAGATTATACGAAATTCATCCAGTTTCACAGGTAGCGATCACAGGATTTCACATTCCTTATTATAAAGAAGCAATTGCTATGGCAGTAGAAGCAAGTAAAAAAATACCTCAAGTTGGTTTAGTGGGGTGGGATATTGCTATAACCGATAAAGGACCAGTTTTGATAGAAGGTAATGAACTTCCTGGGTATGACATTTATCAATCAAAAATTCATCTTTCAGAAAATCGTGAAGGATTAAAACCTTTTTTTGATCAAGTGATTTATGGTGAAGAAAATGAAAAAAATTAGGTTTTATCTGGCTAAAATATTAGGAAAGTTAAGCAACCTAGGCTTAAAAATTTTAGGACGTAATATCCCGTATTATCCAGGATTTGTTGCTTTAAAAGTTTGTCCTGAATTTCTTCACTATGTAAAAAAGCCAAAACTTATAATAGCAGTTACTGGAACAAACGGGAAAACAACTATCTGTGGCTTATTAAAAGATTGTTTGGAAAACATGGGATTAACAGTTCTTAATAATAATGGATTTAATATAGATACTGGAATCGCATCCATGTTTTTAAAGCAGAAAAAAGTTAGTGATGTTGCTATTGTAGAAATAGACGAAAAAACTTCTGGAGAAATTTTTAAAAGTATTGTTCCAAATTATTTTATATGTACAAATTTGTTTCGGGATTCTATGAAAACGAATAGTAGTGTAGAATTTATTTTAAGTAAGATACGTGAAGGAATACCGGAAAAGACAAAGTTGATTTTAAATGCAGATGATTTATTAACTGTTGAAATTGGCAGAGGTCGTAAGAATATTTATTTTGGGATAAAAGAAAGTATCAACAAAAAAAATTATCCTCATCTTTTTTGCGATTTAGTGTACTGTCCTAAATGCGGTGGTAAGTTGATATATACCGATATAAAATATTATCACATTGGGAACGTCTATTGTTCAAATTGTGGCGATACAAATCCAGAAAGAAATTATGAAGGAAAGGTTTCATTTGAAAAAAAGAAATTATATATAAACGAGGAAGATTTTCCTTTAAAAGCAAATAGTATTTTTAATATTTATAATTATTTAGCTGTCATTAGTTTATTAAAAGAAATCGGTTTTTCTAAAGATCAAATTGTATCGAGTTTAGAAAAAGTAAAAATAATAGATTCACGTTTTTATCAAGAAAAAATAGGAAATATTACATTGATTAATCAAATGGCAAAAGGGCAGAATCCAGTTGCTTGTTCAAGTGTTTTTGAATATTTACAAAATGAACAAGGAAGAAAATGCGTTTTATTAATGCTAGATGATGTCACGGACAATCGATATTCATCTGAAACCGTAGCTTGGTATTATGATACAGATTTTGAAATACTAAAGAATTCAAGTATTTGTCAAGTAATAATAAGTGGTAAAAGATGGAGAGATCTATATGTTCGATTATTACTGGCTGAAATTAATCCGGAAAAAATTTGGACTGCAGAAAAAGAAACAGATATGGCTGCTAAAATTCGATATGAAAAAATAGATAAAATTTTTTTGCTACATGATATCACATCATACGATCAATCTCTTCAAGTAAAAGAAAGTATAAAGGAGCGTTTATCATGACGATTGAAATACTATTTCCAGAAATTTGCGATCTATATGGAGATAGAGGGAATGTGCTATTTCTAGAAAAAAATTTTCCTCATGCTCATTTTGTTAAAACGACTATATTAGAGGAACCTTATTTTGTTACCCATGATGTCCAATTTCTTTATCTAGGACCAATGAGTGAATATAATTTAGAAAAGGTTTTAAAAAAATTAAAGATTTATCAAAAACGTCTAAATGAAATGATCCAGAACGATACTATTTTTTTAGCTACAGGAAATGCGATGGCTATTTTTGGTACAACCATTGTCAAAGAAAACAAAGAGATTTTATCGGGATTAAACTTATTGCAAATTCATTCAGAAATTCATTTGTCGAAACGTTATCACAGTTTGTTTTTAGGAAAATTCTCTGAGGAAAACCATTTAATTGTAGGTTATAAGAGTCAAAACACCTTTATAGAAACGAAAGAAACTCCTCTATTTGAGACGATAAAAGAAAAAAGCAATACAAAGGTAGAAGGAGTGAGAAAAAGAAATTTTTTTGGAACAACTTTACTAGGGCCAATTTTAATTTTAAATCCTTATTTTGCTAAATATCTTTTTTCTATAATGGGGTATAACCAAGAACTAATTTTTGAAAAACAATTAGTAAATGCTTACAATGAAAGAGTATTAGAATATCAAAATCAAGACACGGCTTACGAGTAAAAAGGAATCGAAAAATTGATTCTTTTTTTATTGAAAATTAAAGTGATTAAAATAAGTAAAAAAAGCAAAAAATCCTAATCTTTTTTTGCATTTTTGATTCTCATAGTGTATACTATTTCTAGAATAGAGGGTAGATGCTAGTTATGAATACAAAAATTTTGACAGAAAAAGAATTGAAAGCGATAGATGGGTATTTTAGAGCTGCAAACTATGTCTCTGCAGCTTCCTTATATTTAAAGGATAATGCTTTATTAAAACGTCCTTTGAAATTTTCAGATATAAAAAGAAAATTAGTTGGACACTGGGGAAGTGCACCTGGACAAAATTTCGTGTATGCTCACTGCAATCGGGTAATTCAAAAATATCATTTAAATATGATGTGGATAAGCGGACCTGGACATGCGGGACAAGCTACAATGGTCAATACTTATTTTGAAGGATCTTATGGTCAAGTATATCCGGAGTTTACACAAGATGAAAAAGGTTTGACAAAATTTATGCGACATTTTAGTTTTCCAGGTGGGACATCCAGTCACGTGGCTCCAGAAGTGCCTGGAAGTATTCATGAAGGGGGAGAGCTGGGATATAGTCTTAGCCATGCGTTTGGAGCTGTTTTAGATAACCCAAATTTATTGGTTACTGTAATAGTTGGCGATGGAGAAGCAGAAACAGGACCATTAGCAACAAGTTGGCACGGGAATAAATTTTTAAATCCTCAAAAAGATGGAGCAGTGATTCCTGTTCTACATTTAAACTGTTATAAAATAGCAAATCCAACCATTTTTGCTAGAATTAGCAAAGAAGAATTAGACGCTTTATTTAAGGGGTACGGCTGGGCACCTTTTTATGTTGAGGGAACCGATGAATTAGAACTTCATCAAAAGATGGCTGAAGTTTTTGATAAAGTAATCACGAGAATTCAAGAAATTCAAAAAATGGCTCGTGAAAAAAACATAACCGAAAGGCCTTTATGGCCAATGATTATTCTTAGAACTTTAAAAGGATGGACGGGGCCAAAAGAAATAGATGGAAAAAAGATTGAAGGAACTTTTCGAGCTCATCAAGTTCCAATAGAAGTAAATGAGAGTCATCCTGAGAGTTTAAAAAGATTAGAAGAATGGTTAAAAAGTTATCATCCAGAAGAATTGTTTGATGAACAAGGAACTTTAAAGCAAGAGTACCGTTTATTTATTCCTAAATTAGAAAATACAATGGGAAGTAATGTTCATGCTAATGGTGGTAAAATTTTAAAAGATTTAAAAATTCCAAATATAAAAGATTATGCCGTAGAACTTACATACCCAGGTAACACGATCAAAGAAGATATGCGTAATTTAGGTCCTTTTATTCGAGATATTATCAAAAAAAATCCCGACAATTTTCGCATTTTTGGGCCAGATGAAACTTTATCAAATCGCTTAAATGCTGTATTTGAAGTAACATCTCGCCAATGGGACAATAAACGTATTTTAGAAGATGAATTTCTTTCTTATGAAGGACGTGTTATCGATTCATTTTTATCTGAACATATGTGTGAAGGAATGCTTGAAGGATATTTGCTAACGGGAAGACATGGTTTCTTTCATAGCTATGAATCTTTTATCCGAATAGTGGATTCGATGATTAGTCAGCATGCG
The DNA here is from genome assembly GCA_944350145.1 of uncultured Bacilli bacterium. Classification (GTDB taxonomy): domain Bacteria; phylum Bacillota_I; class Bacilli_A; order RF39; family UBA660; genus Ventrenecus. The sequence continues at coordinate 10,413 of CALVOC010000016.1, read as the reverse complement.
AAATGGATAAAAGTATGTAAAGAACTTTCTTGGAGAGCTCCAATTTCATCATTAAACTTACTTGTTTCAAGTCATTGTTGGCAACAAGACCACAATGGGTACACGCATCAAGATCCAGGAATCATTAATCATGTTTTAACCAAAAAAGCCGAGATATCACGAGTTTATTTACCATGCGATAGTAATACTTTACTTTGCGTGATGGATCATATTTTAAAAACAAAAGATACGATAAATGTCGTAATAGCGAGTAAACATCCTAGACCTCAATGGTTATCCATAACTCAAGCAATTCGCCATTGTGAAAAAGGAGTAGGTATTTGGGGATTTGCAAGTAACGATTTAGACAATAACCCAGACTTAGTCATGGCCTGTGCTGGTGATACCCCGACACTAGAAATTATGGCTGCGACAAGCATTTTAAGAAAGTACATTCCTAATTTAAAAATACGAGTTGTAAATGTAATAGACCTAATGAAATTGCAGTCTCAAAGTGCACACCCACATGGTTTGAGCGATGCAGAATATGATGCAATTTTTACCAAAAATAAACCAATTATCTTTGCCTTCCATGGATATCCTAATGTGATTCATGAATTGACCTATAAAAGAACTAACCAAAACATTCATGTTCGCGGATATATTGAGGAAGGAACAATTACAACTCCATTTGATATGCGTGTTCAAAATAAATTAGATCGTTTTCACTTAGTTTTATTAGCGACAGAATACTTAAAAGCATTTGATACATCTGAGGTAAAAAAATACTGTGTAAATATGTTAAAAAAGCATCAAAAGTACATTGTGGAAAATGGTATAGATATGAATGAGGTTACAGATTGGAAATGGGATTTGTAATCTCTTTTTTGATTGTAGATTCAATTTGGAAAATAAAATTTTTTTTGATATACTGGTGTTAGGAGTATTTATGAAAAAAATAAAAAAATTTTTAGTTTATTTATGTTTATTAGGTATAATAGGAATATTTATGAGTTGTTTTATTAATGAATGGGTTTTACAAAGTACTTCAAAACAAATTTTAGAGGAAAGTTCATTACAAGAAACATATGATTACATTTTGGTATTAGGTGCAGCAGTATGGCAAAATGAACCAAGTCCAATGCTTAAAGATCGTCTTGATAAAGCGATTACATTGTATAATGAAAAAAAAGCAACTAAAATTTTAGTAAGCGGAGATCATCGCGAAGAAGATTATGATGAAGTAAATGTCATGAGAAGATACTTAATAAAAAAAGGGATTCCAGCTGAAGATATATTTATGGACCATGCTGGATTATCTACATATGAAAGTATTTATCGAACCAAAGAGTTTTTAGAAGATCAAAAAATTATTATTGTAACTCAAAAATATCATTTACCAAGAGCACTTTATATTGCAAATTCCTTTCATCTAAAAGCAGTAGGCATTCCGGCTAAAGAAACATTTTATAAAGGTGAATTTTCAAGAGAATGTCGAGAATTTTTAGCCCGAAACAAAGATTTTGTATTTTCAATTTTAAAACCAAATCCAACATATAATGAAGAGGAAATTTCTGTTTTTTAAAATAAGGAGAATATTATTATGAAAGAACTATTTAAAATTTTAAAAAATTTTACGGTACCAATTATTCTTTGCGTTGGTCTATTAATTGCTCAAGCAAATATTGATTTACGCTTGCCAGATTATACGGCCAACATTATTAACGTGGGTATTCAAGAAAATGGTATCGTCTATGCCTATCCAGAAGTTATGTTAGAAGATACATATGAAACCATCTTACTTATTAATGATAAAGAGATTGTCAAAAATTCGTATGAATTAAAAAAGAAAGAGGATTTTGAAGGCAAAGAACTTGAAGAAATGGAAAAAAAATATCCGCTTTTAAAGACAGAACCACTATATTTTGTTAAAGATCTAACAAAGAATGAAAAAAGTGAACTTGAAAAAGCTCTAGCTATAGATTTCATGTTTGTAGAAATGTTAAAGCATAATGCTGAAAATTTAAAAGATAAATATCCTATTGAAGAAGGAGTATCGCTTTTTGAAGCATTTAGGAAAATGCCTTCAAATGAACAAGCAAAAATAGTTCAAACTTATCGAGAGGCGATGAGTGCATATGATTTTTCTATGATTAATCAGATGGCAACAAAGTATGTCAAAGAAGAATATAAAGAAATTGGGATTATGTTAAGCGATATTCAAACAAATTATATTATTAAAAATGGTCTCATCATGCTGCTTCTTTCTTTAACAATGATGCTTGTTGCAATTGGTGTTGGCTTTTTAGCAAGCCGTATCGCAACAAAATTTAGTTATTTATTAAGAAATAAAGTAGTTACCAAAGTCATGAGTTTTTCATCTAAAGAATTTGATCAATTTTCTGTTGCAAGCTTAATTACAAGAAGTACCAATGATATCCAACAAATTCAAATGCTTTTTGTAATGACACTTAGAATTCTTATTTATGCACCTATATTAGGCTTCGGTGCACTATTTAAAGTGATTGGCAATTCTATGAATTGGGTATTAGGTCTAGGAATTGGGTTAATATTCATTCTTATTCTTTTTCTTTTCGTTGTTGCAATGCCAAAATTTCGGATGATTCAGAAACTTGTGGATCGTTTAAATCTAGTAACAAGAGAAAGGCTTACAGGAGAACCTGTTATTCGAGCATTTGGCACTTCTACTCATGAAGAAGAACGGTTTGACAAAGCAAGTCAACAACTAGCAAAGGTTACTCAGTTTTGCGATCGAACCATGGGAATTATGATGCCAACCATTCTCTTTATTATGAACGGAATTGCTATTTTAATTATTTGGGTAGGTTCAAAGCAAATTGAACTTGGCACATTGCAAGTAGGTACACTTATGGCATTTATCACGTATTCGATTCAAGTCATTATGTCTTTTTTAATGATTTCAATGATGTCTATCATGCTTCCAAGAGCTTGGGTAAGTGTAAAGAGAATCTCTGAAATTTTAAATACAAAAAACTCCATTCAAGAATTAGAAAATCCAAAATCTTTTAAAGATATAAAAGGAAAAATTGAATTTAAAAATGTATCTTTTAAATATCCGGGAGCAGAAGAAGAAGTTTTAAAAAATATTACTTTTGAAACAAAACCAGGTACCACAACGGCTTTTATTGGGGCAACAGGTAGTGGAAAAAGTACATTAATAAATTTGATTCCTCGTTTTTTTGATCCGACCGAAGGAAAAATAATTGTAGACGGTATAGATATAAAAGAAGCACGCATTAAAGATCTGCGAGATAAAATAGGATATGTGCCTCAAAAAGGAATTTTATTTTCAGGAACGATTGAAAGCAATGTTTTATTTGGATTAGATAAAAAAGATGAAAGCAGAATGAAAAAGGCTTGTGAAATTGCTCAAGCAACTGAATTTATCAAAAATTTACCTAAAGAATATCATTATGAAATTAGTCAAGGAGGAACTAATGTTTCCGGAGGACAACGTCAAAGATTATCCATAGCTCGAGCCATTGCTAAAAATCCGGAATTCTACATTTTTGACGATAGTTTTTCAGCATTAGATTTTAAAACCGATGCCAATTTACGAAAAGCTTTACGAGAATATACGCAAGATGCGACAATTTTCATTGTTGCCCAGCGAATTAGCTCAATCATGCACGCGGATCAAATTATTGTTCTAGAAGAAGGAAAAATCGTCGGTAAAGGCACGCACCAAGAATTATTGAAAAATTGTAAAATTTATAAAGAAATAGCTCTATCCCAGTTAAAGGAGAGTGAAATAAATGGCTAAAAATGAACAGAACAAAGACTTGCAAAAAGCTAAAGATGTTAAAGGAACAATGAAAAAATTAATAAAATATATTTCGAAATATAAAATTTCTTTAATCATTGTTTTCCTAGTGGCTATTTTAAGTACCATTTTTTCAATTGTTGGCCCAAAAATTTTAGGAAATGCAACAGAAGAACTTTATATAGGATTAATAAACAAAATTCAAGGGGTCGGAGGAATTAATTTTGAAGCTATAGGAAAAATTTTATTATTTTTACTAGGACTTTATATTTTATCCGCGATCTTTTCTTATATTGAAAGTTGGGTTATGGCTGGAATCAGTAAAAAAGTTACATATGGCTTGCGAAAAGAAATGAGTGAAAAAATCAAAAAATTACCAATGAATTATTTTGATCGAGTAACTACCGGAGAAACATTATCCATTATCTCAAATGATGTGGATACTCTTGGTATGAGTCTAAATGAAAGTGCTGTAACAGTTGTTACTTCCATAGTTACAGTTATTGGTATATTTGCCATGATGTGCTCAATTAATGTCGTATTAGCAGTTTTAACAGCCTTGGTTTTACCAGTAGCTAGCATTTTAATTATGTTTATTGTAGGAAAAAGTCAAAAATATTTTGTGAATCAGCAAAGTTATCTAGGACATGTCGATGGAGAAGTGGAAGAAATGCTCGGAGGCTATCCAGTAATCAAAGCTTTTAATGCTGAAGAAAAAATGTTAAAAAAATTTGACTATGACAACAAAAAGCTATATGAATGTGCTTGGAAAAGTCAATTTTTATCAGGAATGATGCATCCGATTATGAATTTTGTCGGTAATTTAAATTATGCAATCATAGCCATCGTAGGAGCCTATTATGTTGTAGAAGGAAAAATCACAGTAGGTAATATTCAATCCTTTATTCAATATTCAAAGAATTTTACACAACCAATAGCTCAGTTAGCTCAAGTTACAAATCAACTTCAAACTATGTTAGCGGCCGCGGAACGAATATTTGCCTTTTTAGAAGAACGAGAGGAAATAGAAACAGGCAAAGAAACTTGTCATATTGCTTCTTTAAAAGGAGACGTAACTTTTGATCACGTGAAATTTGGATATTCGAAAGAGAAAATAATCATTAAAGATTTTAGTTTAAAAGTAAAAAGTGGTCAAAAGATTGCTATCGTAGGACCAACAGGATCTGGAAAAACAACCCTTGTAAAACTTTTAATGCGATTCTATCCTTTAAAAGATGGGGCAATTTACATAGACGATTGTAACATTAAAAATTTTAATCGTGAAGACTATCGTCATGCTTTCGGAATGGTTTTACAAGATGCTTGGCTATTTTCAGGAACGATCATGGAAAACTTGCGTTATGGCAAATTAGATGCGACCGATGAAGAGGTAATAGCCTCAGCTAAGGCAGCTCACATAGATCATTTTATTAAAACTTTACCAGGCGGATATTCCATGGAATTAAATGAAGAAACGAGCAATGTAAGTAGTGGACAAAAGCAGCTTTTAACTATTGCAAGAGCTATTTTAGCCAACCCAAAAGTAATGATTTTAGATGAAGCTACCAGTAACGTTGATACAAGGACAGAAGTGTTAATTCAAAAAGCAATGGATGAACTTATGAAAGGAAGAACATCATTTATTATTGCCCATCGTCTATCGACCATTCAAAATGCCGATGTTATATTAGTGTTAAATCATGGAGATATTGTTGAAGTAGGCACACACAAAGAACTTTTAAAGAAAAAAGGTTTCTATTATGATCTATATAATAGTCAATTTGAAAAAGTATCTTAAAAATTGTGAAAAATCACAATTTTTTTTAAAGGCCTTATCTTGCTATACGAACGAATATATGCTACCATAAAATTATGGAGGAGCTAGAAGTGAAAAATGAAGTTTTAGAAAAAAATATGGAAAGGCATAATATTGGTTTAAGCCCATATGCTTGTAAAGATAAAGATGCAATCCGTTTTACCAAAGAAACAGAAGATATCCGAAGTCCATTTTTTCATGATATTGATCGAATTATTTATACTTACGCATATGTAAGATATAGCGACAAAACCCAAGTATATTCCTTAAAACACAACGATCATATTACGAAAAGAATGCTTCACGTCCAATACGTAAGCAAAATAGCGAGAACGATCGGTCGAGCTTTAGGACTAAATGAAGATTTAATTGAAGCGGCTGCATTAGGTCATGATTTGGGCCATGTACCTTTCGGACATTTTGGAGAATCCGTTTTAAATAAAATAAGCTTAGAGCATCAAGAAGGGTATTTTAATCATAATGTCGAAAGTGTAAGACTTTTAATGAATATTGAAAAATCTGGGAATGGATTAAATCTAACCTTACAGGTACTAGATGCAATCTTGTGTCATAATGGCGAATTTGTATCCGGAAAATATCAACCTAAACCCAAAACAAAAGAGCAATTTTTAAAAGAATATGAAGAAACCTATAAAAATAAAGAAGCTGTAAAACATCTAATACCTATGACCTTAGAAGGATGTGTAGTTAGAATCAGCGACATAATTGCTTACTTAGGAAGAGATATCGATGATGCTTGTATGCTTGGTCGTTTTAAAAAAGAAGAAATCCCAACTGAAATTAAAGAAATTTTAGGCATAAAAAATCGAGAAATTGTGAATACGATTATTCTAGATATCATTCAAAATAGCTTAAGGAAAAACTATATAAAATTAAGCCCAAAAGTGTATCAAGCGATTGTTGCTTTAAAAAAATTCAACTATGAAAAAATATACAATTTATCTTTAACAGATGAAGAAAAAGAAAAAATTACAGAGATGTTTTATGATAATTTTAATCATTTTTTAGAAGACGTTCAAAAAGAAAATCAAGATTCTAAAATTTATAAAGATTTTTTGAATTTTAAAAACGAAAAATACTTAAAAAATACATCTATGGCTCGAAAAGTATTAGACTTTATTGCAGGTATGACAGATGATTATTTTATTTTCTGTTATCATGAGAGTAAAAAAAGCAAAAATGGTGCATACTAGTAGAACGGAGGGAATTCATGAAGTACAAAAAATATGATTTAGAAAGTTACCAAATTTATACCATAGAGACCGATAAATTTAAAAATTGTTCAATTGAAATTAAATTTTGTGAAGATATTAGAAATGTAAATCTTTCTTTAAGGTTTATGTTAAATCAATTATTAAAGTATTCTTCTTTAAAATATCCGACAAAAAGAGAAGTTACAATTGCCTTAGAAGAATTATACAATGCTTCTTTTGCAGGAAATGTTTCACGCGGAGGTTATAATCATTTTTCTAATTTTTCAATAGACTTTCTTCATCCAAGATATGTGAAAGAAAAAGAGTATTTAGATCAAATTTTGGCTTTTTTGTTTCAAGCAATTTTAAAACCAAATATAAAAGATGGATCGTTTGACGAGCAGGCCATCCAAGTATTAAAAGAAAGAGCACATGTTTTACTAGATCAATATAAAGAAAAACCTTTATCCTTTGCAAGAAAAGAAAGTTGTAAAAATCTTTTTAAAGAAAGCATAAGTGGACAAGATTTATATGGAACACATGAACAATTAGAAAATATGACAAATGAAGAGCTGGTATTAGAATATCAAAAAATGTTTCAGAACTCTCGCTGTGATATTTTGATTATTGGAAATTTAAATATGGATGAAGTAGTAGAAAAAATAAAAAAACTCTTTTATAAACCTTCAATTGTGTTAGATGAAATTCCAGCCTTTGTTGAAAATCCAATTTTTCCATTTCACGAAGAAATAAAAAAAAGCACTTATAATCAAACGCAATTATTAGAATATTACCAAGCTTCAAATTTAACCGATTTTGAAAAAAATTATGTAGCTCCACTATTTACAAGAATTTTTGGAAATGCAAATATGACCGATAAATTGACAAGATATTTACGAGTTGAAAATTCTTTATGTTACTACTGTGGAAGCTTGATGAGAACAAGCGATTCCTACCTTCTTGTCTATGTAGGACTCAATAAAAAAGATGTCAAAAAAGGAATAGAGTTAATTCGTAAAGCCTTTAAAGAAATGACTAAAAAAGAAATTGATGAGGATTATTTTGCCAGTCAAAAAGAAAAATATTTGGCCGATCTAAAGATAAGAGACGATGATATGTATGGACTTATTGATACATATTACTTTCATGAAATCATAGGCTTAGCCATGAATGAAGATTATCTAGAAAATATTCCTAAAGTAACTCTTCAAGATATTCAAAAATTTGCTAAAAAATTCGAACTTACTTATCGTTATATTCTAGAGGAAGGGGACTTATAATGAAGGAAATTATTTTAAAAGACTTGGATGAAAAAATCTACTTTGATCAATGTGAGAATGGTTTAAAAATTTATATTTGGGTGAATGAAAAAATAAATACATTTAAAGGTGCTTTAGGATTTAAAGGAGGAGCAGAGAATACCACTTTTACCGTTGAAGATAAAAAGATTACCGTGCCTTATGGAACAGCTCACTATTTAGAACATATTCTTTGTAAAAATTCCGATGGCAGTTCATTGCTTGGAAAATTTAATGCTTTACAAAGTTATAGCAATGCCGCGACTTATTTGGATAAAACTATTTATGAATTTGTCGGAACAACAAATCTTTATGAAAATTTAGAATTGCTGTTAAATTCCATTCAAGAAAAAGAATTTGTGGAAGAAACCTTTTTAAGTGAACGTGGTCCCATTTTAGAAGAAGCGTCTATGATCAAAGATAACGTAGGACGATTAGCTTACTACACATTAAACAGAGAATTATTTTTTAATTATCCAAATCGTATAGAGGGAGTAGGAAGAGTAGAAGATATAAATAAAATTACTCTAGAAGATTTAAAAGATTTTTACAATACCTTTTATCATCCAGAAAACAGTTTTTTAATTGTAACTGGTAAAGTAGATCCATTAAATGTAATTCATTTTGTCAAAGAAAATCAAAAAAAGAAACAATTTCCAAAATGGAATGCTCCAAAATTTCCAAGATACTTCGAGCCAAAAAAAGTGGTACAAACTTATCAAGAAATTCATGCAAACATTGAAATACCTCAAGTTCACATCGCAGTTAAAATACCAATTCGCAGTTTGCCAAAAATGCCTATAGTAACTTTATTAGATATTTTGCAACTTTTGCTCGTATGTAACTTTGGATCCACTTCCTTATTAAAAGAAGAATTACTGGATAAAAAACTTATTGTAAGTTTAAATACTTCAGCAGATTGGGAAAGAAATTATATCATTTTAAATGTATCTTCTAGAACGAAATATCCAGAAGAAGTTTTACCAATCTTAAAAGAAAAACTAAAACATTTAGAAGGAAATTTAGAAGATGTTCGAAGAAAAATAAAATCAGAAATAGCCAATTTGGTATTAAGCTTTGAAGATCCAGAATACGTGAACGATTTACTTGCATATATGTTAGTAAAATATGGAAAGATTCTAACCAATGAAAAAGAAATCCTAGAAAACATTCAAGATGCAGATATTGAAAAAGTGATGAAAAAATTATCTATGGAAGAGATGAGTGTTTTGGTGATATATCCAAATAAAAAAGACGATTAATCCTCGTCTTTTAATTTACTATAAATATCTTGAATTTCTAAAGAATTTTCGTTTTCTTTATCTGGAAGAATGTGTAAATGTACATGCTTCACTTCTTGCAAAGAACCATAATTAAAAGTAAAACTTACACCAGATATTGAAAATTTTTCCATAATTTTTTGACTTACAATTTTAGCAATATCAAACATTTCCTTTAATTGCTCACCATTTAGCATTGTATAATCTTCAATATGTTCTTTAGGAAAAATAATACTATGAGCTAAATGGCTTTGATCAAGATCCAAAATGGCTAAGTATTTTTCATCCTCATATAAAATAGTACTTGGTATTTCTCCCTTTATAATTTTACAAAATATACAATCCATATCTTTCTTCCTTTCTCTTTTTATTTTAGCACATTTTTTGGGTGTTTTGCATAGATTAAAATAGAGGTGAATTAAAAATGGCTAATTATAAAGAAATCGTAACGAAAGCAGTGATTGGAAAGGCCAAAAAAACAAACAGTATGCATTTTTCTTTTACTCCAGATGAAACGGTAGATACAGTATTAGGCTGCTGGGTGATTAATCATACTTTTTCAGGAACAAACCAATCGGGAAAGGTTGGGGTTACAGGGGCATTTGATGTCAATGTTTGGTATGCTTACGATAACGATACCAAAACAAAAGTAAATACCAAAAAATTTGGGTATAATGAATTATTAAATGTTCCTTTAAAAGACGAAGCTACTTTAACAAATACTTCAGAAATTATTGTTCGAAGTTTAAAACAACCAACAGTTACAAATGTAAGTGTATCTGACGGAAATATTGTTTTAGATATTGAAAAGGAACTTGGGGTTGAAATCGTCGGCGATACAAAAATTAAAGTGCCTGTCGAAGATACTTATGATGATTATGAAGAAATCGTTGATGAGGGTGAAGTAGAAAATATTGATGAAGTAAATGAAGATTATTTAGCATAAGGTGAATTTCAAAAGTAAATTGTAAATTCACTTGGTAGTAATAAAGTGCAGGTTTTAATTGATAAAACTTGTGCT
>CALVOC010000015.1 GCA_944350145.1 uncultured Bacilli bacterium | reverse complement strand
AGCCATGATCTTATCGTTTTGAAAGCGAATATAATCACTATATTGAAGTGTTCCCATTACAAGTACCTGACCAATTATAAAAAAAGTAACTAAAACCGTAAAACTTTTTTTGTCTATCCACATATAAGTTAATAGGAAGGATATTACAATTGGAAGAGTAAACTGAGCTCTTACGGGTTCATGATTTCCTAACAAAAACGTCATGATTAAAGGACTTGCTAGAATCATTAATATCAATATCGCTAAAACATACTTTTTCTTTTTAAAATATTTTATACTTTCTTTTAACCCTAAAATAAGAACAAATAAATTTAAAAAAGTAAAATGAACGTATCTTGAGACAAAATACCCACCGCCAAAATATATGTACGCTATTGATTTAATAATTCGAAAGATCGATGTTTTTAAAGGTGTGTGAAGCCATGAAATTTGACTTGTTAAATAACTATTGCTATTCAAATTTAACATGTTTAAAAGTATTTTTGAAGCTAAAAAATAAAGGAAAAAGCTTAGAAGAAAAATTAAGATAGCTCGAAATATGTAGTTTAAAATTTCTTTATTCTTTTTTATTTTTTTAGAAGTTATAGTTATAAAAAGAAAAATAATTGTTTCTGCTATATAAAGAGGAGCAAAAGATTGATAAGCTCCAAGGCAAGCAAATAAAATAAGGATTGTTAAAACAGCATGATATTTTTTATGTTCTTCAAAATATTTTTGAAAAAAATACATTCCAATTTGAAATAAAAGAAAAAAGAAAGCTATTTCTGCACTTTGTAAAGTAAAATTAAATTGTTCTAAAAAAATGGGAGAAGAACCTATAACTGCGAGAAAGAAGAATGCTTTCTTTGGTTCACGTATTTTTTGGCAAATTCGAGCAAAATTAAAATATGTAAATACTGAGGCAAGATAGAATATTAAAACAGTTATCCAATTGGTAACATAGATATTAAATGGAAAAAAGGAAAAAATTTCTTTTAAAGCTACTAAACTGAAACGATTAATTTGTAGCCAAGAATTTAAAAAAGAATCTTTATAAATCATAAAGGATTCTGTATCTAGTGAATAACTATATGTAAATAGTTTTATTCCATAGCAAAAAAGAAAAAAGAAGAAAGAGACTAAAAGAACTTTTTGATATTTAATCCATATGTTTTTTATTTTTTCTTTCTTCATTTTTTTCACCAACTTCTGTTTCCTTAACTATATAAATAGGTCTTTTTTTGGTTTCTAAATATGTTTTAGCTAAGTATTCTCCAAATATTCCCATAAAGAATAGTTGAATTCCACTTACAAATATAATGATACAAGCAAGACTTGGCCATCCACCTACTGGATCTCCCCAAATAAGTGTTTTACAAATAATTACGATGATCATAATAAAGGCAATAAAGCAAAATAAAATTCCTAAAAATGCTGCAATAGTAAGTGGAACTGTGGTAAATGCTACAATTCCTTCAATGGCATATTTAAAGAGTTTCCAGAATGACCATTTTGTTTCTCCAGCTACTCTTTCGACATTTTCAAATTCTAACCATTTCGTTTTGAAACCAACAAAACTCCATAATCCTTTAGAATAGCGATTATATTCACGACATGAAATAATTGAATCTACCATTTGTCTTGTCATTAAACGATAATCTCTTGCACCATCGACCATTTCTACTTTACTCATATGATTAATAAGTTTATAAAATCTTCTAGCAAAAAAGCTTCTAATAGGCGGTTCTCCTTTTCTTGTTACTCTTCTAGTTCCAACGCAATCGTAGCCTTCTTCCTCAATATATTTTACCATTTCTGGTAACATTTTAGGTGGATCTTGTAGATCTGCATCCATAAGCGTTACATAATCTCCAGTTGAATAATCTAATCCAGCAAGCATGGCTGCTTCTTTTCCAAAATTTCTAGAAAAAGAAACATAACGGACTCTTTTATCTTTTTGATTTAATTCTTTCATAATGTTTAAAGTATTATCTTTTGATCCATCGTTAACAAAAATTAATTCAAATTCATAATTTGACATACTTTCCATTACTTTAGACATTTCTTTATAAAATAATGGCAAGGACTCTTCTTCGTTATAGCAAGAAACAATTACACTAATCTTTTTCATACTTCACTTCCTAGCTTTATTTTTACATAAATATATAAAAAAAGCAATAGAGTTTTCTATTACTTATGGTTCGATAATATTATTAAATATTTTATTACTTCTTTAACAGATTTAAATACAATTCATAATTTTGGCGATTTTTTTTGACTATAACTTGAAGTATAATTCCTGTTATAAATAACAATAATGCAAACACATAGATAAAACCACTTACTATTAAGGTTGGGAAACGTAATACTAAACCTGTTTTAAAATAATCTAAAAATACTGGAACTACTAAAATTGTCGCAAAAATAGCTAACAATACTGCAAGAAAGCTAAAAAATCCAAATGGTTTATATTCTTTAAATAAAGTTGCAATTGTTTTTAATACTTTTAATCCATCTGAATAGGTATTTAATTTTGATACACTTCCTTCAGGTCTATCACGATAGTTAACTGGAATTTCTATCAACTTAAAATTTTTATCCACGGCATGTATAGTCATTTCAGTTTCAATTTCAAATCCTTTAGAAAGAACCGGAAATCCTTTAACAAATTCATAACTAAAAGCTCGATATCCGGTCATTATGTCTTTAACTTTATTTTTAAACAAATGATTAATTAACCAACGAACTATTTTATTTCCAAAATTATGGAATGGTCTTTTATTTTCTGTGAAATAAGTTGAAGATAAACGATCTCCTATTACCATATCGGCTTTTCCGTTTAATATCAAATCACACATCTCTTTGGCATTTTCAGCTGGATATGTGTCATCTCCGTCTATCATTAAATAACAGTCTGCATCTATTTCCCTAAACATTGTACGTATTACATTACCTTTTCCTTGACGATATTCGTATCGTACAATAGCTCCAGCTTTTTTTGCAATAATATCTGTTTTGTCTGTTGAATTATTATCATACACATAAATTTTAGCTTCAGGTAATGCTTTTTTGTAATCTTCTACAACTTTTTCTATAGTTTTTGCCTCATTGTAACAAGGTATTAGAATAGCAATTTTATCCATAAGACACCTCTTCCAATCCTATTATACCTTTTATTAGAATTATATTCAAATAGAATATACCAAAAAATGCCTAAACTCCCAGACAATAAATACTTTATAAAAAATTTTTTTAACGTCAACCAGTCAGTTTGAAAAACCATCTATGTTGACGTCCTTAAGATCTTTCATTATCTTATTTTATTTCTAAATTGACACAAGAAAGAATTTTATCTTCGACTAAATTATTTTTTTCATCTACTACTCGTATTTCTAGTTCATCTGTATTTCTTGTATCTATTGAACTACTTACCCGAATCATTTGTCCATCATTTGGAAGAACTGATGTAGAAATAATTTCTTCTTCACCATGCTTTTTTGATACCAATTGGACTTGATAATTTGATACTGATTCATTTTTTGATTTATTATTTAAACCGATCCAATAAGATATTTGAGTATTTTCTTTTTTAGGAAAAGATAATTTTTTTTGTACAAATTCTTCATAATTATTCATAATATTTGAAGTGTTCTCGTCAATTTCAACAATATATAAATAATTATTATAATTTAAAAAACTAGGGGTGCTTGTTTTATAAAATTCTTTTATTTTATATCCACTACTATTTAAATTATCTATAAATGCTTGGAATTCTATCGCATCGGCTAATGTGTATAAATGAGTTATTTTTTCTAACCGCTCATTTAATAAATTTTTAGCATATTCTGTATCAGTTGACATAACTAATGAATAAATTGGAATATCATCATTTAATAACATCATATATCCAGAATTAGCATTTACTACTCCCCAAGCAGAATTTTCAGGCATTTGCACTGTTTCATTTTTGACAAATAATTGCTTCACATTATATTTGTAGCTCTCTAAACCATTACCAAAAATGTTATTTGCAGACCAGTAGTCAGCTTGATATACATAATTAAAAACATTATAATAAACATGATAAGAAAGCAAAACTATTATGACTGGTAAACAAATATATTTCTTGTATTTAATGCAATCTATTATAAATATTCCGATAGCTATAGTAGACAAAATGAGTAAAAATAGACCATATCTTGTATATCCTAATACGAATTTAGCCCAAATCAAATAATAAAAAATCAGACAAACCATAAATAGGATTTTTGTTTTGTTTACTTTTCTTTTTCGAATTTTCTGTAATAAGTAATATCCTAAATAAGAAATTGCTACTAGATAACCAATGGCCCACGTAGGCTCAATAATTGAAATATCTATAGCTCTATTTTTTTCAAAAAGCATTTTTACTGGCCAAATTAAAGTTTCTAATAATCCTTTTGGTCCAAATCGAAGATCCATCCAATTTGTATTGCTGTATAAGTTCGACTGAAAAATAGTATTATAAAATGGAAAAAATGGATTACCCGTCTCTAAATAAGTGTAAATCATATAGATCATAAATGGAAAACAGAAAGTTATGCTTGAAACTAGTAATGTTTTCAACTTAAACTTTTTCAGTTCTTGCCAATAATTTATTAAAAATAATAGAAATAACCCTAAAATAAAGTAAGCGTTAGAAATTTTGGCACAGAATGCTAATCCTGAAAGAAAAGCCATAAAAGGAAATAATTGATTGATATCGTAATTATATTTTTTAAATATATGTATAAATATTTCTAGTAAGAAAATAATAGAAAAATAATCTACATAATATACATCTATTAAATCTATAATCGAAAATGTAAATATGGAAAAAGTAGCTATTAACGTTTTTGTTAAAGCATTTTTTATATTTAAAGACATTAAAATTTGTTTTATTTGATGATAAATAACAATTAAACATAAATAATTAAAAATTAAACCTAACCTATATCCAAATACTAATCGGAATGGATAAAAAGCGCGGTCTGTAAAAGAGTATGTATAGGAATTAATGTTACGACTTGGAAAAAAATCATCTGTTAATAAGTTGTTAAATGGATGAACTTGTGAATACAAATGATAATTTAAAGTGTCATACATTCGGTCCGGAAAAACAATAGTTATTGCAAATACCAAAAAAAGTAAGATATAAAAGACCCAATCAGCTTTATCAAAGTCCTTTGTGATTTGAATTTTTTTATTTACAAAATGAATAATTCCTAAGCTTAAGACTCCTGAAATAAGTAAACTGATAAAATAGTTCCAATTAAAGAAAAAAGTAAGATAATCATTGACTAAAATAATGAAACAAAAAGCAATGAATAGATACGAAAAGATATTTATTTCAATTTTTTTCATATTTATTCCTGCTCTTTAATTCTATTTATAATCTCTAATGATGTATATCCGTTTTTTTGAGCTAGAACAGAAAAACATCTTTCGATAGCATGAGCCATAGTCCCATCCAATTGACCATCTTCTTCTTCAAAGTCTTCTTTTGTAACTGATGTGAATATTTCTTTAATTGCATCCATTTTTGCCCAGAACATAGAACTAGTTGGAAAAGTCAAAAAGTAATTTATTTCTGATAAATCTATACCTAATTTCTGGAATAATTTTTCCATATTTTCTCTATTATTTTCAATTGCACCAGTTGAGTCAATTAATGAATAAAAAATTCGGGGATATGGAATTGAATATATAATTCCTAATTTAGGATTGTCCAAAAATTCATTAAATATAGCTAGGATATTCTTTGTATTCCCTAATATATTTTTATAAACATATCTCCGCCAATCATTGCCAAAATTCGTAGTTGTACTTTTTTTGGAATGCAAATGCAAAAAATAATCATAATTCTGATATATCTTTTTTGTTTGTAAAATCATTGGTAAAATATCACGACCATGATTTGGATAGGTATCAATCTGATATTTTTTTATTTTTTCATCTTTTAAAATTTTAGCAATTTCCTCTTTTTTTTCTTTAGTATTTGTTGTAATAAATAAATCAAATTTATATGGGATTTTTTTTAATTCATTAAGCATTTCTGGTAGCACGTCTGGATAGAATACATGTGCTTGAACTAAAATTTTAAAATTTTGTTTTCGCTTCGGTTGGTCTACTTGGTCCATAACTTTCAAATTGGCTTTAAAAGGTATTCCGCAAATTGCTTTAGAAAGTGTATTTATGTTGGCATATCCATATTTTTTATCTGGTTCTAAATATGTTCCTTCTCCCCATTCATTCCACGCATTAACAAAAAGGAATGTATCTGAAAAATCATTTTCAAACATTTTATTCATAACCATAGTTGTCCATTTATAAAAGCTTTCTAACGAATAGTTATACAAAACGGTGTATCCTTTTTCTCTTCGGGCAGAATTATCCCATCCCATTGTTACAGAATAACTAAACTTTTTTAAAGGATAATGATTTTTATATATTGTTCGTAAACTTTCAACAATTTTAGAATAATTTAATACATTTGCTTCTTTATTTATACCTGTGATTTTATCATTTGGTAGCGATAATTGTGTTGGAGCAAAGTCAAATTCTCCATCTACAAAAGGCGTATTACTATAATCTTTCATATGTACTATAGTCTTACTCCATATTTCGATTTCGCCAATTCCTATTTCACGAGCTCTATTTCTCCATTTTTTACAAACTTCTTCGAAGTCAGGAATATCTTTTGGATTATAAACCATTAATAAAGGTTTGTTTTGAATTCGAATATATCTTTTATCTTCTGTATATTTTTTCCAATCATCTATAAATTTTTGAGGATCTTCATCTAAATATTTTTGTTCAATTAATATATTTTTTTCCAAGCCATCCCATGTTCTTGTCCAATTTTCATTTGCCCAACATAAAACAAAAGGAAAATCAATTTCTTTATGCTCTAATAACAAATCTACAGGTTTTTCTAAAAGTCTTTTGCCAGAAAACCAATAATAATAAAAAGCAAATCCATATATACCGTGCGATTTTGCAAGTTCAATTTGTTTTTTTATTATATCAATATTATCTAATGTATAATAGCCAAAATCTTCATGTGGTTCACGTGGCATGTAATGACCATCAAATCTTGGTTTAGATTTTTTTGTGTTTGTCCATTCAGTAAAATTTTTTCCCCACCATTTATCATTTTCAGGAATACTATGAAACTGTGGCAAATAAAAGGCAATGGTTTTTATTATTGGATTTATTTTTGAAAAGTCAAAGTTTTCTTCATAATGAGAATCATAAGCCTTTTCTTTATGATAATCATACTCAACCACAGGTTCGACATCTTGTTCTAGTTTCTTTGACTTTTTTATTTTTGAAGTAATTGAACGAATAAATTCTGTATATTTCCAACTTTTACTATTAATAATAGTATTAAATTTTTCCTCATAAAAAGCTTTTTCTCTATCTACTTTTTTCAAGTATTCTCTTAATTCAAAAATTTCTTTACGATATTGATACTCTTTATTCATTTTTACTCCCTTTCTCTTTCTTTAAATTCCACACCTTTTCTAAAAATTTATATCTTTTTTCTATTTGCTCTTTTTGAAAATTTGTTAATTTAAATTGTTTGTCAAAGTAAGCATGAATTTGCTTTATTTCTTTTAAATGCGCGTCTTTTTTCGTTACTGATGAAACATTGTTTCCATGGACACGATAATAATTTAAAGTTTTACTACTATATGCAATTTTGCCATTTTTCATAACATTCACATAAAATAACCAATCACCTGCTTGTTTAAACTTACCTGATAATTCAAAATACTGGTGATAATCATCTTTTTTTATCAAAGCAGAAGAGACATTAGCAATTGTACAATTCAAAAATGCATAATTTTTGATTTCTTCTTTACCTTCATTAATAAAGTCATGGTCCCAATGTCCAGTTTTCATAATATCAATTTCACTTTTTATACTTTTTAAAATCTTTTTGCCCACTCCGTCAATATAGGCTGTGTCGCAATAACTAATTCTAATATTGTCTTCTTTCTTTAAAGGTTTTACTAAAGTTTTTAGTAAGTCTTTGTCGCAGTAATCATCTGCTTCGGCGATCCAAACATAATCTCCCTTTGACATCTCGAATCCTTTTTTCCATTGTTTAAAAGCTGAACCACTGTTTTCTTTGTTATAAACTTTTTTAATATTTATATATTCTTCTAAAACTTCAACTAAATGATCAATTTTTTCGCGACTGTTATCTGTCGAACAATCATCAAGTAAAAGAATTTCAAAAATTTTCACTTTTTGATTTAAAACGCTATATAATCTTTCTTCTAAAAATCTTTCGTAATTATAATTGGGAATTACTACAGATATTTTAAAATCATTTTCTTTTCGTCGTCTATTTTTTTTGGCTTCTTTTACAAGAAGTTTTTCATCAATTGGTGGAATAATTTTTTTCTTAATGTGATTTTGAAAAAATTTCAAAAAAGAAATAGTAGCATTTGCAAAATTGTAATGACCTGTACATTCAAATTTGAATAAAAGTCGATAATAAATCTGACTTTTTTTATTTGTCGTGCTTAAAAAACGCCAGTAAAAGCGATTTTGTCGAATATTATATTTTTGAGAAAGCTCATTAAACTTTTTCAAATATTTTTTTCTTTCTTTGGTGTTTTCTATTTTTGGAAAAACATATAAAAATAAGGAAATAAGTTGATTAAATACAATTGCATCTTTATATAGTTCGTAATCTTCTTCTTTTTCAATTCTTTTTAATGTACTGTCAACTCCAGCAAAAATATCAAATCTTTTCTCACTAAAATGAGAATTTTGAATAGAATTATCTCTTTGTACATAATAATAGAAAACATCTGGTACATAAGCAATTTTTTTTGCTTTAACTAGAGCTGGAATAACAACTGCAATGTCTTCATTTACTTTTCCTTCGGCAAATGGATATTGTTCCATAATTTCTCTTTTGAAAAGTTTATTGCAAGCTGAAGCTGCTAGCCCATTATCGATAAAATCAATTTTTTCTTTACCATTACATCCTCTAGTTATTTGAAATGTTTTAGTATCTTCATAATAAAGTTTCATATCACAAACTGCAATTTCAGCTTGTTCCATTTTAATTGCCTTTATAAGATTTTCATAATAATCTTTTTCGATATAATCGTCTGAATCAATATACCCCACATATTTACCTGTACTTTTTTTTAATCCAATATTCCTAGAATATGATAAACCTTTATTTTCCTCATTTTCAATGAGCAGTACTTTTGGATGATTTTCATATTCTTTTAAAATTTCTAATGAATTATCCGTACTTTTATCTTCTACTAAAATCAATTCCAAATTTTCATAAGTTTGATTTAAAATCGATTCAATACATTTTTTCACATATTTTTCAGTGTTATATACACTTACGATTACTGAAATTTTTTCTTTTTCCATGTTTTTACTCCTTTGCCATCTCTTTTTTTAAAATTTCTAACGATTTAATAATCTCTTTCGTTCTAAATAGTAATTTTTGACGATCCTTTTTTTGAAATAACGTATTTAAACTTCCACCTTCCTTATGAATTATTTCTATTTCAGGTGAATAAAGAGATACTAAGTGTTCCTTCATAATTCGATTATAAAGTAAATCTTCTTCATGATATAAAAAAGTATCTTTAATAAAAATATCCACATGCTTTTTATAATACTTCTGAGAAAAAATCAAGGCGCATCCATGCAATGCTACATTTTGCTCTTCTTTTTCTCCATTTTTGAAAATAGGAGGTGAAACAATTTTAGATTTTATAAACATATATATTTTTAACAGAAAATACAGTATGCTATTTTGATAAATTTTTGCCAATTTTTTTTGATACTGAATTTCTTTATCTACTTCATTAATATTTTTTAAAGGCCGATAAGGATTCACTGAACCACTTTTTTCTGGACAAATTATTTTAGGTCCCAAAATATCAAATTTTTTTCTTTGATAAATTTTAAAAATTTTTTCTAAAAAATTTTTTTGTTTTATTATAGTATCGTTGTTGATAACCACTAAAAAATCGGGCTTGTATTTTTGAATTGCTAAAGTGCATCCCTCATTGTTGGCTTTAGCAAACCCGATGTTTTCTTTTAAACACAGTACATCGTCTACTTCTTTTTGAAACTCTATTCTTTCTTTTTGATTTAAAGTTGCATTATCTACTACAATAATTTTTTTTGCTCCATTTAATTTTTTTATTGATTGAATACACTCTTTTGTATCTTGTATATTTTTATAGTGAAGAATTATAAATGCAGTCATTTTATACCTCTTCGGCAAATCCTTTTTCTAATTTTCTAAAAATCAAATAGCCAATTACTAAAATAATTAAAGCAACGATACTTATATAAAGAAGTGATCCTAGATTGGGCATTGTTTTGGCATAGAAAATACTTCGATAGGAATCGACTAAATGGGTCATTGGATTTAAATATAAAATCCATCTGATTTTTTCTGGAAACATATCTGCAGTATACAAAATAGGAGTTGCATAAAATAACAGATTTAAAATAAAACTAACAATATATTCAATGTCTCTTACATATACATTAATTGCACTTAAAATGAACAATAAACCTAAACTTAGAATACTTTGAATAATCGCGATTAACGGCAGCCATAATAGTTGTAAGCTAAATCCAATACCGCCAAAAAAAACAAAAATTAAAATGATTACACAAGAAATCAAAAAATTAATAAGTCCTGCACACACTACGCTTATGGGTAATATTTCGCGTGGAAAATATACTTTTTTTATAATCCCGCCATTCATCCAAATACAATTACATCCTGTTGTAATGCATGTGGTAAAAAAGTTCCATGGAATAATAGCAACAATTAAAAATATCAAATAGTTAGGCACGGATACACGCATAATATACGGAAAAACAATTGCATAAACGGCCACCATAAGAAGTGGATTTAAAAATGACCACAAAACTCCTAAAAAAGAACCTTTATATTTTCCTCTAATCTCTTTTTTTACATTCGTTTTTAACAATTCACGATACTGATATAAATTCTTAAAAATTGTCATTTTATCACCTACACTTTTCTAAGTATTTTGGGATAACTTCTTTTGGAGTTGCATCCATTGCTACTTTTCCTTCATAAATCCAAATTGCTCTTGTACATAAATTTTCAATTTGATCTAAACTATGACTAACGATTACAATTGTTTTATCGCTATTTTTTAATTCTTCAAGTTTTTTAAAACACTTTTCTTGAAAATGTTGATCTCCTACTGCTAATATTTCATCAATTAAAAGGATTTCTGCATCTACATTGATCGCGATGGAAAACGCAAGACGCATGTACATTCCTGAAGAATAGGTTCTAACTGGATTATCGATAAATTCTCCTAATTCTGAAAACTCAATAATATCGTCTAATCTTTTATCAATTTCTTCTTTCGTTAAACCAAAAATGGCTGCATTAAAATAAATGTTTTCTCTACCTGTAAAATCTTGATGAAAACCTGCTCCTAATTCAAGTAAGGAAGTTAATTTGCCGTGTGTAATCACTTTTCCTGTTGTCGGATAAATGATTTTGGTCATCAATTTTAAAAGAGTTGATTTTCCTGAACCATTTACTCCAACTAGTCCTACGGTTTCTCCTTTTTTAATTTTGACATTAATATCTTTTAAAGCAACAAACTCTTCACTTTTATTTCTTTTCCAAAACAACATATGTTCTTTTAAAGTGCTTGCTTTGTCATAATAAATTTTAAATTTTTTTGTTACATCAATTACTTCAATTGCATAATCATTTGCTACCTGTTTCATAGCTCACCTCAATACCATTTCTTTTATAGTATACCAAATAAGATTGACAATATCAATTTTTCTCCTTTTTTTCTGAAAAAAAAATGATTTTTATATTTGAAACATGTTTTATTTAATTTTTTAACTGTTTAAAAAATTAAAAAAACCCGATTTCTCGAGTTTTCTTATAAATTTAAAATTCTAAATAAGAAATATAAGGAATGTTAAATGGTGTAACTGCAAAATCATAGGTACATTTTAAATAATAACTATTTCCTCTATTTTCTAAGACTTCGGTAGAAATATTTGTACAAGAAGAAGTATTGTCTGGACACGTGATTAAAATTCCGTCTTCCCCTTCTGAAAAGTCTATAGTACTTTCTGCAGTTATAAGATCTTTTTTTACTAAATAATTTTTTAAAACTTCTCTTTCATAAGCTCTTGAATCTTCTGGATTTTCATTATATTTTAACATTTTATATGTTGCATCTAAACCAGATAAGACATTTGCTACTTGAATTTCATTTTCTTCATTTAATGAAAATTCAACTAAATATGAAGCAACATAATTGTCATTATTTTTTTCTGTTTGAATATTGTAAATGCAATTCGAACTTCCATCGGTGCATGAATAAGTGATTTTTACTAAATAGCTTGGTAAATTATCTAAAATTCCATAGTATGTTGTCTCAGTGATTGACGCGTTTGAAATGGAATCTTTAGTTACAGAGGATCCTAATTTATCATAAATATTTTGCAATAGTGTTTCTGTTTCAGATACTATTGGAATATTTAATTCTGTGATTGTATCCTCACTTATTGTTGCCATAATCGTAAAAGTATATTTATCTCCTTCTATGTAGCCAATTGTATTTGCTGCGTTTATACAAGCTTCTGTTGTTGGACAGCTAACCTTTAGCCTAACTGTACTTGTTTGACTCGTTAAAGCTTCCACTGTTACTTCATCATTCCAACTTTGATTTGATTTTTCATAATATTCTTTTAACATTTCTTTATAATTTGGTGTATCTTCTTGTACTGTTGATTCTGATTCTTTATTTTTTGCATAATACCATGTACTTACTCCTACACAAATTATTATTAAAAGAATCAATAATAAAATTGTACTAGCCTTTTTATTCTTTTTCATTCTTACCACCTTGTATTCATTGTAGCAATTTTATTCTAAAAAAACAAGTTTTAATCTTTTAATTTTTTGTTAACAATTTATCAAATAATTCAATATATTGATTTGCAATTAATGGCCAAGTATACGATTCATGAATTCTTTGTTTTGCTAAATCTCCATATTTTTTTTGCTCTTTTTCGGTTAATTTATCTACTTTCATGATAATTTTTTTTAAATTGTTTTCTTGTTTATTAAAATAAAAACAACTCTCTTGCCCTACTTCTTTATTATAAGATACATCATATAAAATATTTACATTTGTATTTGCTAGTGCTTCAAGTAACGATGGATTTGTTCCACCTGCTGAATGTCCATGTAAGTATGCATAAGCATGTTGTCTAAAATATAATAGTGCTTCTTGATCATAGACTGAACCAATAAATTTTATTCGAGCATCTTTTTCAAAATTTGTAGAGTTTTGAAGAGATTCATAAAATTTATTTTTTTCTAGATTGCAAATAATTACTAGATCTTTTTTTGTTTTACTTTTCATAAATTCTCTAATTATTGTT
This sequence comes from uncultured Bacilli bacterium, assembly GCA_944350145.1. Lineage (GTDB taxonomy): Bacteria > Bacillota_I > Bacilli_A > RF39 > UBA660 > Ventrenecus. The sequence goes on along the minus strand of CALVOC010000015.1, from coordinate 7,510 downwards.
TCATAATTATTTTCTGGAATAAAACGTCCCACGATTAAGTAATAATTTTTAGATGTAATCGAGTATTTTTTCCATAATTCTTTTACTGTTTCATTTTTCACAGCTTTCTGATTTTCATAAGCTCCATACGCGATGAAAGTTGCTGGTGTAATATATTTATTATATTTTTCTTTGACATATTTTAAAATAGAATTTGAATCACAAACGCAGTAATCGCTGTATTTAATACTATATCTTTCACTTATTTTAAAGCATTGTTTGATCCACCAAGCCCATTTGTCTCTTTTCCATTCTAAGCCATCTGGGTTTATGACTACTTTTGTTCCTAATTTGTGTAGTTTTGGAATCCAATAAGGAAATAATGGCCCTACTTTACATCCTAGAATTACCAAAACGGTATTTTTTAACTCTTTTTCTTTAATATATTTTATAAAGAAATTGATTGCTTTTATGGTAAAAGTAAACATTGTTACAAAACCTTGTTTAGGAACACAAATGTATGGACAAGTTACTTGATCTATTTCTATTATTTTTTTATCTTTATCTTTTTCATGAGTAAGGTTTGGAATATAATATTTTATATCTTCATCTGTTGTATTTTTTACAAGATTAGTAACAAATGTCTCCCAACCTCCATAGTTAAATTTATATCCACGTGCTCCAATAATGATAATGTTTTTTGTCATAAACTTCCTCCTTTTAAATCCAAAAGGTTAAATAACTAAAAAATAAACTTAAATAATAAAACATTCGAATGAATCCGTACCCTATAATATTTAAATGCATATACTCTTTTAAGTAATATTGTTGACTTTTTTTTAACATTTTATATTTTTGAATTTTCTTTAAACTTTTGTCAACACTTTGCGATAAAGCATGAGTAACACCAACAGTAACATCTACATAAATTCCCAAATTTTTTTGCTGAGCTTTTTTAGCTAAAATGTTTTCTTCATAATAAAGAAAGGTATGAGGATCAAAATATCTAATTTTTTTAAAAGCTTTCATACGAGCTAGAAAAAAACAACCATGGATTACGTCTACTTTAGTCAATTTTTCTTCATAATAATTGTCATAATATTTTAATAAACGATGGCTATATTTTCCAAAGTAATTTATATTTGAGATTAATTCCGAAAGAAAAGTTGGAAATTTCCAGCCTTTTGAAATAGTTCCATTTTCTAAAATTTTTGGACCTAAGAAAGCTATATTTTCATTTGTTTTCATATCATGTATTAATTCTTTTAAAACACTTTCTTCAACTAAAATATCTGGATTAGAAACTACGGCAATTTCACAAGAAGTATTTTGTTCTAAATATTTTAATCCTAAATTATTGCCGGCAGCATATCCTAAGTTTTTTTCAGCTTTTATTAAAATTATTTTTCTGTTTGTATATTCTTCTATTTTTTCAACCGAATCATCTGTGCTACAATTGTCAACAACTACAATTTTAGATAAACAACTATACTCTTTTATTTGATTTAACATTTTGATTGTGTTTTCAGAGTCATTGTAATTTAAAATAATTATTCCTGTTTTCATTTTGTCCTCTTTCTGATATTTATTATAACTTGTTTTTCTCAAAAGATAAATATTTTTACTATTTTTTATTTTTTTCACATTATATTTTTTCTAAATGATGAAATTAAAAATTTTTTATAAAAAATTACTTAAAGAAGGGTATTATTTTGCAGATGAAAAAATTTCTGTGATTGTAGATGGTATTACTATAAATCCTGTAGGAATTGACTTTGGACAAGATGCTAAGAAATTTTCAAGTATCTGTGAAACATTATCCACGTCCAAGAGGAGCTATGCTGACTGCTAAAAATGTGAACACTACTTTTGAAAATGATTTTTAGCTAATGAAAATATTCAAAAACTTAATGAAAGATATGCGATAAAATGTGATTATTTACAAAATGATTATTATGGGACAGTAGCTTCGGATATTTTTTATAGAAAATCATATTTTACATTATTCATACATTTGTGATTGTGGTGTTCTTGTATATGATATAGCTGGAAATAAAATATTTCAAACAGAAGATGAATTAGAAAAAATTACCAGACCTTTTTTTAATAAAATTCCTTATTCTTTCATTTTGACCTTTCATCTTTTGAAAAATTTGTAAATCAAAAAGCTTTAGAAAACTATTCTTTGTACGGAAAGGAAAAAAACATTGATTATTGTAAAAGAAGATTAAGCTTTAATTGCCTAATCTTCTTTTTCTATTTTAAAAATATTTGCTAATTTATCTTGTAGCTTTGTTACATCATATTTTTGGGCTGTTTCATATGCTTCATCCAGAATTTTTTGCTTTTCTTTTTCATTCATGTTCATAAATTCTTTTATTTTAAGGGCTAATTCCTGACCGTTTTTAACATTTTGATAAGTAAGGGCATTTTTTTTATCCACTACATACTCTATAGGACCATATAAATTGCACGCGATTACAAAAGTCTTGCAAGCCATTGCTTCTAGACCTACTAATCCTAATGATTCACTTTTTCTTTTTGTTGGAAATATAAATACATCAAACGCATTATAGTAATCTACTAAATCTTTTTGTAACACAAAATCTTTTTGAATAATTTTATCTTCTAAATGATATTTTTTTATTGTTTCTTCCATTTCATGTTGTTCTTCTCCTGTTCCAACAATGATTAGCTTAAGTTTTTTCATGAAAGATTCTTTCTTTAAATGATTTAAAGCTTCTAAAAGAGTATCCCAACCTTTATTTTTTTCAATTCTACTTATCATTCCTAAATAAATATAGTTGGAATCTAATCCTAATTTTTGCTGACATTGTTTCTGGTTTTTTGATGTAAAGATCGTTAGATTCACTCCTCCAGATGGATAAATTTTTATTTTTTCTTTTGGAATTTTGTATTTCTTTATAAGAACTTCTTCAAAATATTTAGATGGTGAGACAACAAGATCCGCAAAAGGTAAAACACGTTTGCTTCTTCTTTCATTTTTTTCTTCGAAATCATAGTCTGGTACGATATCATTTCCGTGAACATTGCATACGAGTTTAGTTTTTCCAGTAACTTTTCCGAATAATACACTGTAAGTTGATTGAGACACAAAATGAACGTAATAATAATCATAGGAATAGAAAACAGATTTAAAAATTGCTTGAATATACATCCAACTGTATCCTATAAATTTTGCTGGAAAAGAAATATTTTTCTTTTTGATTGCTAAATCAACTTGAAAATTCAATTTTCTTAATTCTCCCTCCACATTTTTTACAAAGGATCCATAATGTTTAAATTTTTTTGAAGGGTACATATTTGAAACAATTAAAATTTTTGACTTGTGTTTATTTTTTGAAGCCGTAAGAAATGAAGATAGGAGAATACTCGTTGTGATGCTCTGCAATATATGTCCTGAAATAAAAGAAAAACTTAAAGTTAAAATAAAGCTTAGTGTATATATGTTTTTTGTTTTTACTTTACTTAATGAATAAGATAGAAGTATGACGTAAAAAATTATATTTAAATATCCCAAACTGTAAAAAATATCTAATAAATCTATTGAGGTTTTTATTTTTTCTTTTGAATAAATTTGATCTATTCCAAAAATCTTTTCGTCAATATTACTATTCATAAATAAAGTATTCGACATTTCAACTTGATTGATTTTACGATCGCTTACCTTTTCAAAGTTTTCTGTATAATATATTATTGGATAAATACTTAAACCAATTAGGAGAATACACATGCAACTCAAAAAGACTTTTTTATTAAATATGTTTTTTCTTTCTTCCCAAATAAAATACAGTAATGTTATTATCACGACAACACATAAAATTGGTGCTTGATAAAGGATGATGAATGCAATAATTAAGAGCATTCCTACTATTTTAGCAAAATAATTTTTGTGATTTTTTAAAACATTTAATGTTATTGGAAGTAAGCAAATGAGTACTCCTATCAATTCTTTTTTAGCATAATAAAATGAAAAATTTAAATCTTTTTGAATAAAAACCAACGGTATTAAGAAAGTAAATGCATAGAGATAAAAGATTTTTGCATATAGAGAATGATTTATTTTTTCGTTTGAAATATTCGTAAAGAAAAGTAAAGATATTGGTAAAAACAGAATCTGAATTATTGAAATGAAACTCGTTAAAATCGAATATCCTTTGCAATAATTATATAACAAAAAGACTATCATCATTCCTAAGGCTATTGAAAGATATTTTCTGCTTTTTTTTGCATACCATAAATATATACTAAAACCGATTAGAATGCTTCCTTTAAGAATCATTACAATCCATAATGTATACTCCTTATATGGAAAAATACTATATAAAATATCTAAGCACGGAACTAACCATAAGATGCCATATAAAATTTTATCATTTATGTTTTTTGTCAATTTTGTTTCTCTTTTTTTTGAATTAAAAACAAACAGTTTACTAAAGATATAATTGGCAATGGTAATAATTACTTGACTTATTAATTTTACAATTTTATCATTTTGCTTTAGCCAAGTTACTCCAATAAACATAACGGCCATATCCATTAAAAGTGTTAAAACACGTGATCCGACAAAACTTGTTGCCTCTTTTAATTTGTTTTGATTTTGGCTTTTAAAAACAAAAATACGATTTGTAATATAAGCAAAAATGACTGCTCCAACCCAACTCAATATATTGGCTAATTGTAATTGAGTCGCATTGTTTGGATCTAAAATCGTGTATACCAAGCCATAATAAATTCCAAGACTTACAACGGTAGTTAAAACTCCAACAATTAAATAACGAACGATCTCTCCTACTTTTTCTTTATTTATTTTCATTTTTTCTTTCCTTTCTTTTTTTGAGGAAATAAAATATCTGTTTTCAAAACGATAAATAAAAATACAATCATTAAAGCAAAATATAAAACTAATGCATAGGTTATATCTCCTAAAGCATAAAGAATAGAGACTCCAGAAAAGCAAAGGTTGATTGTATAAATAATTAATAAAGACGTTTTAGTGGAAAATTTCATTTTTAAAAGTTGATGATGAAGATGATCTTTATCGGGATTCGTAAATGGATTTTTCTTTTTAAGACTTCTTCTTATAATAGAAAACAAAACATCAATAATTGGTGTAGCTAAGATAGCTAGTGGAATTAATAAAGAGGTAAAAGTTGCTAGTTTAAAACCATATAAAGCGGTCGTGGCAATCATTAAACCAACAAAGTTGCTCCCTGAATCACCTATATATAATTTTGCTGGTGGAAAATTGTAAACGAGAAAACCTAGTAATGAACCTATCATTAAAATAGCAATTGTAGTATCAATATTTCCTAACTTTCCTCCGCCTACTACAGCTGCTATTATAATTATTGTCAAAAAATAAATGATGCTTATGCCGCTGCTTAATCCGTCCATCCCATCGGATAGGTCAATCGCATTGATAATTCCTACCATAAAAATTAAAGTGATTAAATAATTTAATGGCACTGGAAAAACCATATGTGCTCCCAAGATGGTTACTTCATCAATTGTAATTTTTCCATACAAAATGATAATTAAAGCCGCGACTATCTGGCCTAGTAATTGGTATTTAGCACTGATTGGTTTTATATCGTCTATTAAGCCGACCATTATAATGAGGAAACTAGCAATCAAAATTGAAATCATTTCGGTAGTACCTCGGCCAAAAATCATATATCCGAATAAAAAGGAAACAAAAACCGCTAATCCACCTATTGTAGGCATGGGCACTTTATTTAATCTTCTTTTGTTTGGATAATCGATCGCTCCGATATGAAAAGCAACTTTTTTGCATATAGGAACCAAAATCAAACTAAAAATAAAAGTTGTAGCTATCATTAATAAAATATTTATCACATTTACTTCAAGACGCATAAAATCACTCCTATAAGCTTATTATACCTTATTTTCTCAATAAAAAACAGAACAATCTTCTTTGTTCTATTTATTTTTATTTTCTGTAAAGTCTTTCCATAATTCTTCTTCACTCAAGGGCTTGGTGCTTTTTTTTCTTTTTTCAATAAATTCTTCAAATGTTCCAATTACTTTTGCTGGATTTCCTGCTACTACAGTGTTTGGTAAAACGTCTTTTGTTACTACACTTCCGGCTGCAATAAGAGCATTGGGTCCGATTTTTATATTTCCTAAAATTGTTGAATTACAACCAATAAATACGTTGTCCATCACTTCTATACAATTTTGTTCATAACTAAATGTTCCTTGATTTAAATTATTTAGTCCAAGATGAAAGATATCGTGAGTCACAAAAGTCACGTTACTTGTAACAATGATGTTGTTGTGAAATTTTATTAATTTTGGATCTGATGGAATAAATCTTGGTTGAAAAAAGACATTATCTCCCATTTCTTTAAAAATTTGATGCTTTTTTAAATACCTATTTCTTTTATCACTGTTAAGCATAAGTGCGATTCTTAGTCTTTTTAGTTGCTCTTTGGTCCATGGTTTCATCTTTTTCCCTACCTTCCTTTTCATCCCTTAATCCGTATAGCAAAGCGACATAAGTTGATACCATTGGACTTATTAAAACATGTCCACTGAAAAGAGAAATGATTATTAATAGGATGAATAAAAATTTATAAAAACTGTTTAATTTTTTTTGGCGTAATGCAAAAATCATATACCAAATATAAATAATAAAGCCTATTATACCAATACTATAGAAAATGTCAAAAATATCAATTTCAATATCTTTTATTTCTAATATTTTACTTCTTCCAAGTCCAAACATTTTTTGAGATAAAGGGCTGCTCATATATTCTTGATGAACGTTAGCTAAAAAATCTAAACGATTACTGTATATAATATTATCAATGTTTTCAATAGATAGTAATTCCCTTATTGAATCAATTTCATAAAAATTTAAGGATGTCACAATATTTTGATAAAAAGATGTTTTTGGAAGTAGTAAAACCGCACTTATTCCTATTATCAGTATACTTATACTAAATATAGCCACATACTTTTTTATTATTGATACAATTTTTTGACGATAGAAATAAAGGAAATAAAGAAAAATTAAAAGAACACTTATGTACATTGCTTTTGTTCCTAGTAAAGCAAGCATATATATCACTAAAATACTATAGCCTATTGTATATTTTCTAGGTTTTTCTTGGATTAAATAAAGCAAAGCAATAGGTATTAATAGAATAAAAATATTTGCTAATTCGTTGCCAATATAGAAATAGGAAAGATATAAATCTTTATTTGGATAAATTTCACTTATATTGTGTCCTAAATCAAATGGATATGGAAGTAGATAAATCGCTAAATATATTAAAGATATTTTTGTAATTAATTTGGGAGTTATATACAAATTTTTTATATTTGCAAAGAAAAGAATAAGTGTTGGTAAGTAAAAAATTTTAATTAAGTTGGTTATTTCTTGAAAAATTGAACCTGTATTTCTATTGATAAATAAAGTCAGTCCACAAAAAACTCCAATGATTATAAAGTACTTCCAACATTCTTTTTTCTTAACTCCTAA
>CALVOC010000014.1 GCA_944350145.1 uncultured Bacilli bacterium | reverse complement strand
ATTCTGATATAAGAAGCAACTTTATACTTTTTCATAGCCACCACTCCTTTTAATATTATACCATATTAAAAACAGGATTTTTTTCCTGTTTAAAAATAATAAATCAAAAACTTAAAGTTAAAAATTAAATTTAATACACATCATCAATAAAATCATCGATTTCTATTGGTGTTACTACATCTGTTATTTGTTTTATTTTTTCATAATCTATAATTAGATTTTCATCAATTTGATACTTGCACCAACTACAATCCCATAAATTATTTGCTTCATGTATTTTGTTACATAATTTAGAATCAAATTTTTTATTAACATCACTGATGACTGTAAGTCTTTGCACCCATATATCTAATTGTTCTGTTGCTATTTCATTTTTTAATTTTTTTCTAACACTTTCAATTAATTTATTTTTTTCTTCCTTTGGGACAAAATCGATTAATTTACTTAGTATTGAAATACATTCTGCATAAACCCTTATATTGTTTTTCATTATGTCTACAACAATACTAATGATTTGGTCAAAATAATCTGGTTTTTCAGTTAATATAAAAATCTCGTTCTTATAATATGAAATTATTTGTTTTAATAATAATCCACTATTAGGATACATTTTGCCATATTCTCTTATTGCAAATAATTTTTTTTGTAAATTTAAACTATCATCAATCGGATTTAAAATTCCATAAACTTTATCTTTTTTTAAAGAATTTCCAATTATATCATCAGTTCTAAGCGTTTTTGAATCATTTATTTGTAAATTTAGATGATTTAATATTTTTGTTAATTCTTTAAAAATTATTTGAAGATCGTTTTTATTATTTGAAAAAATTCTATAATCATCTCTATATCTGATTATTTTAAAATCTTTTATTCCTCGACTAATTAAACAGTCACCAAGTAACATATCCGCATATCCTAAAATCATTTCCGCAATAAAATCATATAATTTACTTCCTTGAGGTATTCCGTTCGTTTGTGCATATGAAATTTTTTGAATTGAAGAGTCAAGTATATCTCCATATAATTTTTTTCCCTTATTTAGTGCACTATCTTTAGCAACTTTTTCACCATGCAGTGCCCATGAAATAGTATGAGTATATATTGATGGATAGCAATTAGAAATATCAGTAACAATCATATAATCGTAATTTAAATACTCTTGTATAGTAATTTGTTCAAAATTATTCCACCAATCCAAAATTTGTACTTTTTTATCTTTTGATAAATTTTCTGATTCTACTGGAATACTGCAACAAATAATATTTGGGTATTTTTGAAATGACTTAAATCTATTTATAATGAAATTCCAATTAGTAATTGTACACATTTCTTGTACTATTCCAACGTAAGCAATTGGATTTGTAAGTGTTAATGTTCTCCAAGACATTTTATCTTTTTTATTTATTAAAATATGATAATTTATATTTTGTATACTTTTAGGATTCACATCGCAATATCCACTAAAAGTGGTTTTTCTACAATTATCTTGTTGTATTTTTCTTAATAATGGTTCAAAATTAAAATAACTTGGTAATTTAAAAGTAAAATAACTTTCGTTCTTCAAAAAAAATTTTCTAGCTTCTTTATTGTTCATTTCTAACAAACTTTTTGACATACACAACACCCCACAAAATAAAATAATTTTTGATATACTATAACACATAATTTATTTTCTTTTTAAAAAAGTTAAGGGGTTAAACGGCGGTATCACCTTATTAATTCTCCTACTAAAAAGTCTTAAAAATATGTTATTTTTATCATTTTTACTCAATTTTAATCAATTTTCACATAAAACGTGTAAGATCTAAAATCTCATAATTCCTTTATTTATAAGGGTTTGCGTAAGGGGTTAAATAAATCGGTATCAACCAGTTAATCGAAGTTTTGTGACAACTTTCATTATAATTCATACTATATCACTTCCTTTTTTCGATATTATATCATATATTCTTTTTATATGTTATTTTGATGCTATTTTTATCATATACAACAATCGTATCTATAAAATCGTTTAATACATTATTACTAATTTTCCTAAATTGTGTATTAGGATATTTTTCTTTCATATCTTGAAATATTAATTCTTCCAATCTATCTTTTCTAATGCTGTGATTTGTACAACTATGATTTCTTACAAATGAAGAACAGTAATAATATTCTTTATCTTTAGATTTTCTTAAAGCCATAGATTTACCACAATCTGAACACTTTAAATATCCTGCAAAAATATCTCCACTACTAAAATAACCTTTTTTCTTATCTAAAACATTTTGTACTTTATCAAACACTTCTTTAGTGATAATTGGCTCATGATGATTAGGAATTACTATCCAATCATCTCTATTTACATCAACCAATTTATCTGTTTTATAATTTAATTTTGTTTTAACATTTTGGATCAACGTTCCAGTATATGTCTCGTTTTTTAAAATTCTACTTACTATTTCAGCATTCCATTTCCTTGAACACATTAATTTCTTATTACTTATTTTTTCCTTACTTTGTTTGTATAAACTTGGAGTTAAAGTATCTCTATCATTTAAATGTTCAGCTATCTCTTTTCTACTTTTTCCTAAAAGTGTCATATTAAATATTTTTTTTACAACATAAGAAGATTCCCTATCTATAATAAATTTATGTTTATCTTTTGGATTTTTTAGATAACCATATGGAGCATTTACTCCAATAAACTGTCCATTCAATTGTTTTGTTTTTAAAGTCGACCTAACTTTTTCAGAAATGTCTCTGGCATATTGATCGTTTATTAAATTTTTCAAAGGAATCAAAATAGTATTAGTAGATTTTGCATTTTTTAAACTATCTATATCGTCAATTACCGAAATAAATCTAACATTATATCCTGGAAGAATATTTTCTAAATAATTATCTGATTCTATATGATTCCTACCAAATCTTGATAAATCTTTAACAACCACTGTATTTATTTTCCCTTCGATTATATCATTAAACATTCTTTTATATCCTGGTTTGTCAAATGTTGTACCTGAATATCCATCATCAATATAAAAATCATAAAACTCTAAATCCTTATTCTCCTTTATATATGAAGTTATTATTAATTTTTGATTAGTAACACTATTTGATTCATCTTTTATTTTATCTTCTTTAGATAATCTAATATATCCTGCAACTTTATAATTATTCATTATATCACCAAATATTATTTTTCTGTTTTCATTATATCCGCTATTGTTGGAATTTTTATATCTTTTACTGGGTTACTTATTGATTGTAACATTTTATTGCGTTCCTCATTTTGCTTTTCTAATGCTTGTTGTACTTCCTTCAAAGCATTAAAACTTTCCAAATTTATTATATTTTCTTTTATTATTTTAGACATTTCCTTTGCAATATTACCTACCCCTATAGAAAATCCTCTTAATAAGTCAACTACACCTAAATCAAAATCCACCTTATTAACTTCACTGCCCACATAAGAATATTTATCTTTTTTTCCTTTTACGATAATTTTAATATTACCTACTATATATTTTTTATTTTCTGGATTTATATCTGTATTAAGTTCATATTTTAAAGTTCTAAAACTACAATAAATATTAAAATTATCGTTTTCTTTTTCTACTTTATCAATATAAAAATCTGTATTTTCAAATTTTTCAAAAAGAACTTTTGTTAATTTCACATTTACATCTTCACTACAATAATAATTTATATCTTGTGGTACAAATTTAATTTTATCAAAATAATTTTTAACTCGATTATTATCGTATAATTCAATAACATCCGTTTTATATAGATCATGTTTATCTATTATAAAATTTAGTGTTTTTTGTCTTTGCGAACCATCACTTTCAATATAAATAATATTTATTTTAGTATTTGGATGTTGTTCTTTAAACTCATTTAAAAGTTCTCCTTTTCCTTCATCAAATGCTTTATCAGCAGTAAAAAAATAAAATTCATCACAATTATCTATATCTTTTGACAATATAATTGTTTTCCAAATTAATGCATCTTTAAAACCTGCATCTGTTTTTTTACCTTCTATAGATTTATCAAATGGTGCTCTCTTAATTAAAGCTTCATTAACTAGTGTTTCCATTAATTTAGCGGTATATTCTAACTTAATTAATTTATATTTTTCTCTATAATCTTCTTTTTCTTGAGCAAGTATTTCTTTTATATTATTCTTTGGTAATTCTCCTAGCAACCCATAAGAATTTTCGTTATATTTCTCTTCAAATACTTTATAAGTTTGATTAAACGAAAATTCTTTTTGCATCAATAATTCATCAACTACAATTTCTGGCATATAGTAAATTAATTCATGTTTAGATTTTATTTTATTTAACGCTTCTATATATTCTATATACACATCTGTTACATCCAATATTTTTTGACAATCATTTATTTTATTCTTTTTTAAAATATTTGTATCTGTTGCAAAACCAATTTTCATATTATCACCTATTTTCTTTTTAAATTAATGTTTTCCATAAGTCGCTATATCCCAGTTGATGTTTATCGTATTTTGCCGATTTTCCACTGTTTTCATTTTCTTACTATAATTTAATTTTGTAATATCTTGTCCTGTTAATGTTTCTAATGATATACCATAATTATTTTCTATAACCTTTGCAAAAGCGATATTACCAGAAGAAGATTGTACATAAATTTCTTTGAATCCTAATTTCTTAAATTCATCCCAATACAATTTTAATTTTTTTCCAATAATAAATTATTAAAAGATTCCTTGTTTTTGTAAAAACATGTAAAAACTCATTTTTCTAATTTCCTTATTTTATAGGGATTTAGAGATGGTTTGGCATAAATGTGTCTCGCCCAGGCGATACACGGTGATGCCAAACTTTTTTTCATTAAAATTAGCCATAAATAGTTACTCCTTTTATTGCTAAAATGAAACAAGTTCTTGACTAATTATATCATGATTATGCGTTTTTATAAAGTTAATTACTACTTCATTCTCGATTTTTTCTCGCTCTAAAATTTGTAATGCTTCATCAATCTCTTTAGCTCTACTTGTTACCATAATCGCAGAAATATTTGCCATATATAAAATTGCAGCCATTAAATAAGGTAATTATCTCTCATTAGAACTCCCACTAACTATCACAAACATTTTACCAGGAACTAATAACCTTGCTTTCATAAAAAAATAATAATACCACAAAAAATGTCATATTATATAGAAAAGTAACATATATCACAACAAAAAATCAATAAATAACATCAATATATCATTATACAAAATAATCGATAACACCCAAACACTAAGTTCTAATACTACAGCCATAACAGATGGCAAATATACCATAGATATAATAGACGAAGGCACATATCAATTATCCTTTGAAAACATAAAATTTCAAACAAATGAAACAAACAATATCATATTAATTAATAATACTAGATTAAATGCTAATGTCGCTTTAACTAGTCAAACAGGATTAAAATAATAGTTCTTAATGTTTTTGCTGGACTTTACAAAATTAATGATAAAAATGAAAATCTAATTGTCACAACTTATACAAACACAAACGTAAAATACATGTTTGGTAATATTACACCAGGCACTTATATTGTTAAAGCTAAACTCGCTAAAATAATATGAAAACCTATCTCAATAGAAACTCTATTTTCAAAATAAAAAAAGCACATTACTAAAAACATCATTCTCTATAATTTTAATATATGCAATCAACTATTAAGCTGTAAATTTATAAAAAAGTTTTGTTGTAAAAATAATTATTACAGCTGCATAAGTATAGATGAATATAAAACTAAAATCATAATTATCAAAAGAAGTAGAAATATCTAAAATTTCTACTTCTTTTCTTCCAAGAAAAATTCTTCTTTCTTTTTATCAAAAGAAAAGGTATATTGAATCATTTTTGTTTGTTTTTGCCGTTCAAATCCTAATTTTTCCATCATTTTCCATGATGCTGGATTACAAATAGCTGCACCAGTAATAATTTTGGAAATCTTACACTCCGAAAACATAAAATCAATCATAGCTTTTGCTGCTTCTGTTCCATATCCCATACCTTGATATTTTGGATCAATGATCCAGCCCACTCCACGAATATTAGGATCATTTATATTCGGATTTTCCAAAAAAGCTTCATGGCAAGAAATTCTTCCAATACATTCACCAGTTTCTTTTAAAAAAAATACTCCATTTAAATACATTGTTATCATGGGAAGATTTCATCTCTTCCTCATAATATTTTTCTTGCCTACTCCAATCATTTAATTTATCTCGGAATTTAATAGGAACAGTTAAAAAATATCGATTAACCTCCGGAATCATTAAAATTTCCCACAATCTTTTTTGCTCATCCATTTGTTGAGCCTTTAAAATAAGTCTATCTGTTTCTAATTGTTTACTTCCTAAATATTTCATAATTTTCTCCATCTATTTTTTTGCTTCATAAACGTCGCATTTTTAAATATTGCATCAACCACTGTATTCCCAGTTTTATCTTTATAAATCAATAAGTCATTTTACTCTTTTAACATATCCATAACTTCTCTTCCTCTTTGCCATTCACTACAGTAAACATAATAAAATAATTATTGCATTTCTTATACACCCTTGAATTTCTTACATTATAACATAAATTTATTTTATGATACCACTTAACGCGAAAGCAATATACAGTTTCGAATCCGAAAAAAGTAAAATCCAAATTAATTAAATAGAATAAAATACAAATATAAGTTTCTATATATCCAAGCTACACCTATCTTTAACAAATTCAGTCCATTTCATTGAAATTTACCAGATTTGGCTTTATAATTATACTAGGATACTTTGCCAAAATACGTGGAGGTTATATGAAAAAAAGTAAGAAAAAAATTCTTTTTAAAATTCTTTTGAGTTTTATTATTAGCATCTTTATTCTGTTACTTCTTTTCTTTGCATTAAACAAAATGGTAATAAGAGAAAATCTAAAAGGAAAAGTAAAACAAAACGTTACTATAGAATATGGAAAAATGATTAGTTTAAGTGATATTTTACAAACCGAAGACATAGAAAATATTGAGGTTTCCCCAGCACTTGAAACACTTACAGAAGTTGGTGAATACTCATTAAAAGTCAAAATAAATAACGAAATATTTGAAACAAATTTATCTATTAAAGATACCACCGCTCCAAATTTAGAAGTCATAGACATTACAAAATACATAGACGAAGACCTTCCAACGGTTAACGATTTTGTTACCTTTTCTTCCGATTTATCAAATTATGAACTTTTACCTATAGAATTAACAAAAAGTTTAGGTGAGCAGGAAATTGTAATTACAGCAATAGATCAATACGGTAACAAAACAGAAAAGAAAGCCAAACTCACATTAATAGAAGACAAAGAACCACCTATCTTTGCCGGCTTAACTCCGATTTCAATCGTTGAAGGATCAAAAATAGATCTACGAAATGGTGTCTCAGCTGTTGATGCTCGATATGGCGATGTCGAGTTCACGGTAGATGATAGTTCTGTATCCTATTACACACCAGGAAATTATACCATTACCTATTATGCCAAAGATCCATTAGGAAATGAAACCTATAACACCAGAGAAATTACAATCACTCCAAAGCCGACAACCTACATGATTCAAAACTTTCCAGTATATAACCAATATCCTAATTATCCAAATGGTTGTGAAAGCATAGCCTTATATAACCTACTTAGATACTATAATATAAATGTTACTCCAGAAGAAATTGTTGAAAAATTAAAAAAAGGCGATGGACCATACTGGTTAGAAGATACTTTATATGGTGGAAATCCAGAAATCGAATTTGTTGGAGATCCTAGAGATATTCATGGATATGGAGTTTATCAGAAACCAATTTTAGAAGTAGCCAACACTTTTAAACCAGGAATGATTGATTATACTGGACATAGTCTAAATGAAGTATTAGAATTAGTAAAAAACGAAATTCCCGTCCAAGTTTGGGTTTCAATAAATTTAAGAGATACAAGCATATGCACTCACTGGATCTATAGTCCAACTGGCGAAACGATCAACTGGATTTGCGATTTGCATAGTGTCGTCATTGTCGGCTATACTAATACTAGTGTATTTGTTTCCGATTCTTATACAGGAACAATTGAAGAATACAATCGATCTCAATTCGAAAAAATGTATAATTTGTTTGGTAAAAGAGCTTTATATTATCCAAATTAAAAAGAGGTGATCCATTTTGAAAAAACGTTATATTGTTTTTACTGGAATTATATTATTAATCTTTACTTGTATCGGATGCATTTTCCTGTTACAAAAAGATATATTCTTTGAAAAAACTGAAATTAAAACTCCTTTAAAAGAATTAAATAACAGCTCTTCTTTCGTTCAAGAATTGTATACTATGGCAAACCCAAGTAACGACGGATTCATATTAAAAACACTATATGATGATGGAAAATTGGATAATTCCTACATCCTTGCAATGGGAGCAATGAATTATATAAGAAAAAACATTTCTATAGACGATCCTATGGTTCAAAGCAGAATGTTTACAGCAACGATTTCTAAAGAAGAATTAAAACAAAGCATCTATGAAATTTTAGGAGAAATTACCTATCAAGATGAAAGCTTTTATGTTTTAAATTCAGACTATGGTGTATGTGGTTTCACTTATCAACCAGAAGTAGAAAGATATGTAAGTTTAAATGGATGTGGTGGATCTAGTACAGAAACCTTTTTAAGAAAAATACTCTCTGCAAGACAAGAAGAAAATTTTATTTATATCGTTGAAAAATCTATCTACATTTATAATGATTGGGACGATTATATAAGCAGAAATTACATTTATAAAGATTGTAACAAAGAAGAAATGATCGATTACCAAGAAAGAGATTCTACTACCCCAAATCCAATATCTATTGAAGATTATCTAGACAAGGCTGCAACTTATGAATACATTTTCGAAAACAACAACGGTCAATACATTTTTAAAGGATTAAGAAAAATATAAAAAGTAGGAATTACCCTACTTTTTTTAAACTTTCTAAAACATAATGATCCTTTTCTTTTCTAAATATATACTCATAAACAGATCCTGCATCAATATATTTTGAGTCGTCTATTTCTGTAACAATACCTTCATACTCTTGAATCGTATCAATAAGTTTTTCATGTTCTACATTATTATAAACGAAGACTTCATTAGAATTCAGATCTTTAAAAATATCTAAAATTTGTTCTTGAAGAATAATTTTATCCCCTACTTTTTGAGCACTCAATAATTTTTGATAAATGTATTCATCAGGTATTCCTCCACATCCATCAAAAGGTATATATTTCTTATCTGTTGCTTCATACGTATATCCACAATGGTCATTTATAAAAAATTGAATTGTTTCATGAGTTATAGTTGCATCCTCACCCAATAGCTCTTTTACACCTTGCTCGACATCTAAAGCATCTAAAATGCCAGGATCATTTTTATGCACTATATTTAAAATACCTATGTTGATCTTATAATCGTTTGAAATACCATTACTATCATAGAATTGTTTCAAAATATATGCGTTTTTATTAGGAGAAATATTGCAATATAAATCTTGTACAAATGCAGAATGAATATCTAAAGTAGTATTTTTTCCCTGAAATATCAAAAAAACAATCCCACTAACAATCAAAATAAAAAACAATCCAAGTAAAAAACGTTTATACTTTTTCATAACAAATACCTCACTTTTTACTCAATCTCACTTTTTACGATTCCAAATTTATCAAAAGGAAAAATCACAAAATTTGTTCGCCCTTCTATATCTTTTCTTTTTACTGGTCCAATAATACGACTATCTAAAGAAATACTACGATTATCACCTAATAAAAAATACTCATCACTACCTAAAGTAACCGCTTCAAAATCACTTGTTAGATTAGTAGCATAAGGATCCTCTATCTTATGATCATTAATATAAATGACCCCATCTTCACATTTAATGGTTTCACCAGGTAATCCATACACTCTTTTAATTAATGTATCATCTTTTTTTCCATCAACAACTAAGTCAGCTACCACCATATCGTATCTTTTTATTTCACCAATTCGGTAAAGCAACATAATTTCATTTCCACTTAACGTATCATACATGCTTTGTCCATTTACTTTAATAGGCGTAACTAAAAAGGTACGAACTAAAATAACTACAAGCAAAATAATAGCATATGGAAGGATTTCTTTTAGTATTTTCATTTCACCACCAACTTTATTTTAACACGATTTTAAAAGTAATTCCATTTAAAAAAAACAAAGTGATTTACACTTTGCTTCACAATTAAGCTGCCTTAACTGAATCATTTCTTTCTTTAACTTTGTATTCTTTACGCATTCCTTTAATAAAGTTAAGTTTCGCACGACGAACCAAACCTTTACGAACAACTGTAATTTTATCAATTGTTGGAGCATTAACTGGGAAAATACGTACTACACCAATTCCGCTTGATTTTTTACGAACAGAAATGGTTTCAGAAACAGATCCACCCTTTTTACCAACAACTAAGCCTTCAAAAGCTTGAATACGTTCCTTTTTACCTTCTTTTACCCAAACGTCAACACGAACTGTGTCGCCAACGCGAATTTCAGGAATGTCTTTACGAATATGTTTTGCATTAATCTTATCAACTAAATTTGCCATAACGATTTCCTTTCTAACTTTCTTACATACTATCATTACATGGTAAGCGGATAATACATCACTTTTTCAAAAAGCAAATAGATTATACCATAGAAAAGCTCATAAAATCAAGCTTTTTTAATAATTAAAAAGTCAAGTGCAACTTTTGGGAATAATCTGTAAAGTGATTTTATAACGATTTAAACATAATAATTGGATAATAAAGCAATTGAAATAAATTCACTTAAATATGATTTATCTTTTCTTGTAATTTATAAATTTTATTTAGTATTGATTTATTATTAAACTCTTCTTGAAGTGCTTCGAGAGGAGTTTTATAATTCAAAATTTTTCTTGGGTAATTATTCATCCATTCAGCTATTCTATTAATTTTTTTATAGGAATAGTTTTCTATTAGAGTACCTTTAGGAATAAAATATCTAATAATACTGTTGTGTTTTTCATTCGTTCCTTTCTCACCAGAACAGTATGGATGACAAAAATATATTTTTGTTTTTGTATCTTTAATGATATTTAAAAAATCTGAGAATTCAGTACCATTATCCGTAGTAATTGATTTAAATATTTTATCATAATAATTTTTCATAAAATCTTTCATTTTATTAAATGTGTTAACGACTTCTTCAGCCTTTTTTCCTTTTAGTTTAAAAATAATTTCAAAACGAGTTTTTCTTTCAGTTAAAGTCATTAAACACTCGTGTTTTCCTTTTTTAGTACCAATAACTGTATCAAGTTCAAAATGTCCAAAATAAAGACGTTTATCGATTTCATCAGGTCTATTATTAATACTATATTCTGCTTTTGATTCAGGTAAATCCGATTTATTATGGTATTTATATTCAGACTCATATTTCATTCTTCTCATATCTTCTAATTTTACATTAATAATTCCATAACGAATAGCATTATAAATAGTTGGTGTAGAAATGGAATCAAAACCATCACGTTCAAAATATTTGTGAACCTTCATATAACCAACAATAACATCAGGAGCCCATTTATCAATTTTAATCTTATCTTCTATGAATTTGGCCAGTTTTTTATTTTTTCTTAGTTTATATTCACATTTAGATAAACCTCTTTTAAACTCAGCATCTTCTTGAGCATATTGTGAAGTATAGGGTAAGGTTTTGGTTTTACCAGTTCTAATATACATTTTTTCTTTTCTACGCATTCTAAGTTCTCGTGAAATAGTTGATTTGTGTACTCCTAAATAATTAGCAATATACGTATTATTAAACAGTCTTTTTCCAGAAGAATCCTTTTGATTAATAAGTGATTCAATGGTTATACGATTCTCTTTTGTTAAATGATGGTATTGATTTTCTTTGGCTTTTATTGTAATATTTGTGTCAGACATATGAATTTTCCTTTCTTTTTCGACGAAAAGATATTATAGATTATTCATGTGTCTTTTTCAATGTTGAAGTGTTGCACTTCAGATTTAAATTAACAAAATCAAGCTTTTTTGCATTCCAAGCTAAAATATGATAAGATACCTATCAGGTGATTTCATGAAAGAAAAACAAATTCTACCTTTAGATATTATGGGTATTCCACTTTTTTATCATGAAGAAGATTTAAAAAGAATCTGTGAAGAAACAGAAATTTTTTTAGAAAATGCTTCTTTTTTAAACAACCCAGACTTTGTTAACCGTGTTCTTTTTAGCCAAGAAGTGAAATCAAATAACACAATTGAAGGATATTTAGATGATATTAACTTAATTAAAGATATTATTAAACACCCATCAAATATTTTGAATGCTCTAGAAAAACGTCGCATTTTAAATTTATATCAAGGTTACCGTTATATAACAAATCATTATGATGTAAATAAAGAAAGCTTAAAAACATTATATAGCATTTTATCAAAAGGATTATTAAGTCAAGAAGATGAACAAAATATGGGAGAATTTTATCGAAAAAATCCTGTCTATATTTTTTATTCAGACCGTTTAGATATTCCTCCAGATCAAGGAATGGAAGCAGCAAAAATTGAGGAAGCAATGAATAAGTACTTTGATTTTTTTCATAAATCCATTTCCAACGATCCAGTAAAATATTATATTCATTCGCAAATCCTACATTTTTATTTCTGTGTGATTCATCCCTACTATGACATTAATGGAAGAACAAGCAGAACGATGAGTATGTGGTATTTATTAAACCATAAAGCTTATCCTTTTATCATTTTTAACCGGGCAATTCAATTAGACAAAACTTATTATTATAAAGTAATAAGAGAAAGCAAAAAATTTGCAAACATCACTTCATTTTTAAAATATATGCTAGAAAATGGAATTGTTGAACTAGAAAAAGAAGCAGCAATGCAAGAAATAGCAAGTTCTTCTTCAACTCACCTCTCTGCAAGTGATTATCAAGCATTATATTATATCTTATCGATGAAAGGAAATTGGACACTTGCCGACTTTGCAAGTTTTTACAATCGTTTAAATGACAAAAAAAGATTCAAAGAAATTTATACTTCCATGTTAGATTCTTTATTTCAAAAAGGCATATTAATAAGCGGTCCTAAAACGAAAAGATATTTTAATGAAATCCAAAATTCTTTTTTTTCCTTTGCTCCGAATAAAATAAGCCAAACTAAAGAATATCCCCATTTAGAATTAAAAAGAAAACCTTAACAAAGTTTTCTTTTTTACTTTACATACTTTTTAAGTATTTGATATTCCAACACCAAATCTTCTACCCCCTTACGGGCATTCGCTGGAGAAGTACTAGATAGACAAATGTCTTCTTTTTTATAGATTGGAAATAAATATTTTTGATAAATATCATGAGCCTTTTTACCAGTCGTAAAAATTTGTTTAATTTTAGCCTTTTGCAAAATCACAGAAAGATCATTCGGAACAATATTTTTGATAGAAGCATCACTTGAAGCATGAATTTCACAAGATGCACAAGTATCCCATAAAGCAATACTATGCTGTAAGCAAAAATCTTTTTTATCGCTAATTTCTTCTTGAAAAACTTCCTCTAAAACCTTCCAAAATCGATTTTTAGGATGCATATAGTAAAATCCTTCTTCTCTTGATTTAATACTAGGAATCGATCCTAAAATTAAAATCTTTGAATTTTCATCAAATACCGGTGGAAATTCATGAAAAACTTTCATAAAAACCTCCTTTTTCATTCATAGACATATCGGATATGTAAGCTTGCATAATTTTCATACTTTTTAATTATCCCAGATATTTCTTGCAGCTCAGGTTGAATACTTGCATAAAGAAACATTAGATTTTTACAATCCTCGGAAAGCTTTTGATATATTTTTTTATAACATAAATTTATAAAAGACAGATCACTTACATTGACGTTTTCATCACCAGCAGTAAATCGATAAGACAGTTCTGGATGCCAACTAAAAACTTCGTGTTTCTGTAAAATTCCAATATTCCAGTTGATCAAATCAAAGAAGTATTGCCGATGATCAATTTCACTCATTAAAATAATATGATTACAATAAATCTCCGAACTTTTTTGCCCATTTTGCAATTCACAAAACACCTCTTTACCTTCATATCCCAATTTTTGAAAAATCAAAAATAATAATTCATTCGTATGACGACAACATCCGATACCATTAAAAGGATATAAAGAATATGAAATATTCTGAAAAAAAACATATTCATATTCATTACTCCTAGTAAATATATGCTTATCACTGAAGAAGCCATCAAACAAAAGAAAAACGCAAGTAAAAAAGTCTTCAAAGATAGTATTATTTTGTAAACTTTTTATATAATGAAAAGTTTTAGTCAAAATACTTTCATAACAAGCTTTAACAATAACTTTCTCTTTTTCATTTAAATCATATCCATAACACATAAAAGAAAAAAAGAGATTACTCTCTTGGTCCTTTCTTAACATTTTTAGTTGAATCATTTAGGCTTTCTTGTAAAACGGTCCCAAAAGTAGCAACATTAGATAATTCTGCAGGTAAAATAATTTTAGTTGCCTTACCATCGGCCATCTTACTTAACGTTTCATAAGACTTAAGTTGTAAAACTGCATGATCTGCACCCGCTTCTTTTAAAAGACGAATTCCTTCAGCTTCAGCATTTTTAATTTTAAGTAAAGCTTCTGCCTCACCTTCTGCTCTTTTAATACGCGATTCTTTATCTGCTTCTGCTCTTAAAATAGCACTTTCTTTTTCACCTTCAGCAATTAATACAGAAGATTTCTTTTCACCTTCAGCTTGTAAGATTTTCTCTCTTCTTTCTCTTTCAGCTCGCATTTGTTTTTCCATAGCATCTTGAATATCTCTCGGTGGCAAAATATTTTTAACTTCTACTCGATTTACTTTAATACCCCAAGGATCGGTTGCTTCATCCAAAATAGAACGCATTTTAGTATTGATAATATCCCTTGAAGTCAAAGTTTGATCCAACTCTAATTCACCAATAATATTTCTCAAAGTCGTTGCAGTTAAAGATTCAATAGCACTAATCGGATATTCAACTCCATAAGTATAAAGCTTTGGATCCGTGATTTGAAAATAAACTACTGTATCAATTTGCATCGTAACATTATCCTTAGTAATTACAGGTTGAGGATCAAAATCCCTTACCATTTCTTTTAACAACACAACATTCGCAATACGATCAATAAACGGAATTTTAAAATGTAATCCATTATGCCAAATAGTCAAATAAGACCCTAATCTTTCAATGACATAAGCTTTAGACTGCGGTACAATTTTGACATTTGGTATAATGATAATGAACACAATTACAAGCAAAATAATAAAAACTTCCATGATTTTTTAACTTCCTTTCTTAGTCGTTTTAGAAGAATTTGTCGATTTCTTTGTTGTATTTGTTTTCTTAGTTGCCGTTTTCTTAGTAGTCGTTTTTGGCTTTGCGGCAGTTTTCTTTACCGCTTTTTCCTTTTCTTTTTTAGGTTTTTCAATTTTCACTTTTTCAACCACAAGTTTAACTCCATCAATAGCTTTTACTTTCACAACACCATCAACTGGAATTTTTACATTTCCAATGGCACTCCAAAGTTTTCCATCTACCTTTACTTCACCAACTTTATTTTTTTCAATTTGTTCCGTAACCACGCCTTCCATTCCAATAATACGTTCTAAATTAAGTTTTGTCTTATTTTCTTTGATCATTTTATTCAAAGCAGGTTTAGTTACAAGCATTAAAAGAATACCTAATAAAACAAATACTCCAAATTGGATATAAAAAAGATCTGTGAACAAAGAAACAATCATCGCGACTATACCGCTTAATACAAACCATATTGAAACCAAATTCACCGTTGCAAATTCAATAATCGCTAGCAAAATAACAACAATAAGCCACATCACCCAATAACTCATAAAATATTCCTCCTTTAAATACTATTATACCTTCTTTTTTTTATGATGCAATTTATTTCTTTTAAAAAGAAGAAAAAAGATAAAAATTAGAAGAAAAAATCCTAAAAAAAGCGATGGATACTCCAAAAATATTTTAGAGAATGAAAAAGTTAAATTTCCTTGATAAACCACTTCAATACTTTTAAGAAGAGTATCATTTAAAAAAACAGAAATCATACCTATTTTTCCTTTTGGAGTAAAAGGACTAAGCATTTCTACTCCAGTATACTGAATTTGCAAATCTTCCATATTTGTATTTTTTGGCAAATATTTTATAAGAGATTCATCTGCGAAAACTTCATAAGAATCTTCCGAAGCATATTGAGTTTTCAAAGTGTATAAAACATCACCTTTGTTATATAAAGTGAGATAACCGTAATTTTGGGTATAATAATCATAAATGGTAAAAGCATCTTGAAAATGATATGGATATCCATTCTCTGTTGGAGCACCAGCCGTTACCAGTAAGTATTCTACGTCATCATATGAAGCATAACTAGCTAAGCAATACCCTGCAATTGTTGTAAATCCTGTTTTACTTCCCAATATATAAGAATTTTGCAAATGATATTTTACAGTATAATATTTAAGAGTACTTTCCAATTTTAATCCATTACTAGTAATATATTCATGACTTGTAAAAACCTGTTTAAAAGTAGTATTTTGAAGAGCATATTTTAATAAGGTAGCAATATCAAAAACTGTTGAATAATTATTGTAATCATCTAAACCCGAAGTATCAGAAAAATGAGTGTTTAATAAACCCAATTCCCGAGCCTTTTCATTCATAAGATTTACAAATTCTTCTTCGCTGCCAACGAGACAATATGCAACAATATTGGTTGCATCAGCTCCACTTGGAAGTAACATCCCATATAATAAATCGCGATAAGTAATCCGCTCTCCAGCACGAAACCCAACCACCATCGCATTTTTAAGAGCAAGTCCTTCCAAAGCCTTGCTAGGAACCGTTACTACTTCGTCTAAATTGGTAATATTTTCTAGAGCTACAATAGCCGTCATAATTTTAGTTAAACTAGCGATAGGAATCTTTTCTTCTGCTTCTTTAGAAAAAAGAATGGTATCTTCATTTAAATTATACAAAATAGCATTTTTAGATTGAATTTCCAAAGCTTTAACTCCAAAAGGAAAACAAAAAAGAATTAACATCAAAACGAAAAATTTCTTCATAACTTTCACATACCTTATACATCTATTTTATAATGACTTTCCAAGAATAGCAATGCTCTTTATTTTACATATTTTTTTCTTTTTTTCTTAAAATAATAATAGGTGATCGTATGACTTTAAAAAAGTGGAAAAAAATAAGCTGTATTGGAATTTTTTTAATAAGTGCTCTTTTACATTTTATTTATGATTGGTTTCCTAATTTTCTTACCAGTTTGTTTTTTCCAGTCAATGAATCCATCTGGGAACATAACAAAATTATTGTCGGAGCCTTTTTCATCTGGGCCATAGTAGAAAAAGCTTATTTTAAAAAAAGTAAAAATATATTTTTTTCCGAAAGCATTGCTTCTTTAATTTGTATTCTCTTAGTATTATCCATTTTTACTCCAGTATATCTATATCTTTTAAAAACTAAAGACAATATGCTTATCACTTTCGCGATATATTTGTTTTCCATTTTTTTAAGCCAAATAATATCCTATCATTTACTACAAAAAAACTCCAATTCTAAATTAGAAAAAGGAGGAATTTGTCTTTTCCTCCTACTTATAGTTTTAAATATGATCTTTACTTATTTCCCTTTAAAAATAGCAATTTTTTATGATTTTGCCAAAAACGGATATGGAATTTTTTATAATTCTTAAGTTTTTTATATAAAAATATATTACAATAATTTGGGTGAAAAATATGGAAATTATTGTCGGTGGCATTATTAAAAGTAAAAACAAATATCTATTAGTTCAAGAAGCCAAAAAAGAATTTTATCAAAAGTGGAATTTACCTAGTGGCCATCTAAAATCAAATGAGTCCTTACTATCAGGTGCCAAAAGAGAAATTAAAGAAGAAACTGGAATAGATGTAAAACTTACCAACATTTGTCTTGTTGGAAAAGATACTCATGCACTCATTATATTATTTACTGCCAATGCAAAAGAAAAAAAAGAAAACTATCATACTAAAGAAATTTTAAATTCCAAATGGTTTTCATATGAAGAAATTCTTAATATAAAAGACGATTTACGATATCCCATACTTATTTTAAATGCTATCAATAATGTTGAAAATCAAATTTTGTCCGATCTCAAAATTATTAAAAACATAAAATAATCTATTTTACGAAAAAAATGCTTAGTCATCAATGATTAAGCATTTTTATTTTACTTTTTCTCTAAATCAATGGCAACTTCCTCACCATTTATATCAAAAGTTTCTTCTAAATTTTCCTTTTCCAAAACTTCTGTAGCTAAAGTCTCATCTTGAATATAATCTTTAAACATTAGAAAAGCCTTTTTAAAACGTTCTGTACCATTATAATATAAGACAATTCGATCTGTAATTTCTAAATCTTTTCTCTTACGCATATTTTGAACCTTACTTACAAATTCCCTTGCCATACCTTCTAAAACAAGTTCTTCTGTTCTTTCTGTATTTAAAATTACAAAGAGATTTCCTTCCATTGAAACATTAAATCCTTCCTTTGCTTCAACGCGAATATCAACCATACTTGGTGTAACATGAACATCTTCTTCATCCATTACAATAGTGATTTCTTTACCATTTTCCAAATCAAGAATTTCTGCTTCAGACAAAGTTTTTAATATTTCTTGGAATTCTTTAATCTTTGATCCAAAAATTTTACCTACTTCTTTAAAATTTGGTTTTACTTGAAAATTCATATATAACGTTAAATCTGTAATAAATTTTACTTCTTTTACATTTAGTTCTTCTAAAATTAACGGAACTAAATCATGAATTTTATTCTCAAGTTTCCCGTCTAAATAAACTTCACTCAAAGGTTCACGTACCTTAATCTTGGCTTCTTCACGACCATTTCTTCCTAGACGAATAACTTCTCTTACCAAATCCATTTTTTCTTCTAAAGCTGAATCAATAAGTTTTTCATTAGCTACTGGATAACTAGCCAAATGAACACTTTCTAAGCCAGTTAAATCGCGGTAAAGTTCTTCAGAAATAAAAGGTGTAATTGGAGCAATCAATCTACTTAATCCTTCTAATACCTCATAAGTAGTTATATAAACACTTTTCTTTGAAAGAGTCATTTCACTATCCCAGAATCTTTTTCGATTTCTTCTAATATACCAATTTGATAAATCCTCAGAAACAAAATTGGCAATGTATCGAGTTACCTTATTTAAATCGTATTCTTCAAAAGCCTCGGTAACATTCTTGACAAGTCCATTATATTTAGATAATAGCCAACGATCAATTTCCTCTCTTTGATCATAAGAAACTTGACAATCATCTGTATCAATATGATCAGCATTGGCATACATTTGAAAGAAACTATAAGTATTTTTTAATGGATTTAAGAATTTAGAATAAACTTCTTTTAAACCTTCTTCATTAAATTTTAAAGGCGTCCAAACTGGTGAAACATAAGGAAGATAAAAGCGAACAGTGTCAGCTCCATATTTTTCAATAGTTTTAAATGGTTCAACGATATTTCCCCGGCTCTTACTCATTTTCTTTCCTTCAGCATCTAATAATAGATCGTTAACTAAAACGTTTTTATAAGGAGCACATCCTTTTACAAAAGTCGAAATAACGAGCAAAGTATAGAACCAACCTCTTGTCTGATCAATACCTTCACAAATAAAATCAGCTGGAAATTGAGTTTCAAAAAGTTCTTGATTTTCAAATGGATAATGATATTGAGCAAAAGGCATAGATCCAGAATCAAACCAACAATCTAATACGTCTGGAATTCTAGACATTTCCTTGCCACACTTAGGACATCTTATCCGAATATTATCAATGTATGGACGATGTAAATCTAAAGTTGCCTCATCAATTTTTTCAGTAGCTTTTTCCTTTAATTCCGCAATAGATCCAATCATTTCAGTATGTCCACATTCACAAGTATAATATGGAATAGGACATCCCCAATAACGAGTTCTAGATACAGCCCAGTCCTTCAAATTTAAAAGCCAGTTTCCAAATCTTTTTTCTCCAACATAGGCTGGATACCAATTCACTTCTCTGTTTGCTTCTACAATTTGATCTTTGTATTTAGATACAGCAATATAATAACTTGGCAAAGTATAATAAATAAGTGGACTATGGCATCTCCAACAATGTGGATAGCTATGAGTAATTCTTTGCTTTTTGAAGAGTTTACCATTTTCTTTCAAATATTTAATAACCTCTTGATCAGCATCAAATACAAGCATTCCTTTCCAAGGTCCTTCAGTATAACAACCATCTTTTCCTACCGGATTTACATATGGAAGGTTATAATTTTTTCCTACTCGAGCATCATCTTCACCAAATGCTGGTGCCATATGAACAATACCTGTACCATTTAAAACCGTTACATACTCATCACAACAGACAAAAAATCCACCATCTACTTTTAACTCTGGAATCAATTGTTCATATTCTTTATGTTCCAAATCCTTACCTTTATAGTTTTCTAAAATGGTATATTCATCACCTAAAACAGTATTTGCTAAAGCTTTAGCTAAAATAAATTTCTCGCCTTTTGATTCACATAACACATAATCCTCATTAGGATTGACACATAAAGCTACATTGGCAAGTAAAGTCCAAGGAGTTGTCGTCCAAGCTAAAAAATATGCATCCATGTCTTTGCATTTCATTGGTACAATTACAGTATCCGTACTCATATCTTCATACCCTTGAGCAACTTCATGACTTGCTAAAGAAGTTCCACACCGTGGGCAATATGGTGTTACCCGATTTCCTTCATAAAATAAACCTTTTTCAAAATATTGTTTTAAAATCCACCATTCGGTTTCAATGTATTCATTTTTATAAGTCAAATATGGATGTTCAACATCAATAAATTGCCCCATTTTATTAGTTAGATTAGTAAAAGCGGCTTCATTTTCTCCAACACTTTCTCGACAAACTTGATTAAATTTTTCAATACCTAAAGCTTCAATATCTTTTTTTGTTTTTAAACCAAGTTTTTTTTCAACATGATTTTCAATAGGAAGACCATGCGTATCCCAGCCAACCTTTCTCAAAACTTTATGGCCATTCATCACATGATATTTACAAATCGTATCTTTCAAATTTTTAGCAATCATATGATGCAATCCTGGAAATCCATTTGCAAAAGCTGGACCATCATAAAATACAAAAGTCGGATCATCTTTATGAACTTCAACAGATTTTTCATAAATACCTTGAACTCCACCCCAACTTTTTAGAATGTCTTGTTCCACTTCATAAGGTTTACGTTCATCTAAACTTTTAAAATCTTTCATTTTTTTCTTCCTCGTATAATCAATCTTATAGAAATTAT
>CALVOC010000013.1 GCA_944350145.1 uncultured Bacilli bacterium | reverse complement strand
ACAAATCTGGATTTGGAGTTCGTCCTTTTTTTAATTCTTCCAAAAAATAAGTAAAAACATTATCCCAATATTCTTTAATAAAATCAACACGATGTAAAGGAATATCTAAAATTTCACAGGCTTTTAAGGCATCTTGATAATCCTGTTCTTGAGGACAAACAGAATCTGTAATAGTGGGATTTCCTAAAACATCATTATTTAAAGAGGCATCCCAGTTACGCATGAATAGCCCTTCCACAATATAGCCTTCCTTTTTTAATAGATAAGCACTGACAGCTGAATCAACTCCCCCACTCATCCCAACAATGACTTTTTTACACATAGTACTTCCTTCTTTCAACCTTATTCTACCAAAATAATGCAAAAAGGTCTAGTTGGTTTTAAATAAGCAAAAATTGAAAAAGCAGAAGAATTCTATTACCAAGAATCCACAAAAAAATATCATAAATAGAAACCAAAAAAATAAGTAAGCAAGAGCCTTTTAATAAATGAACAATAATAAGACTAGGATCCGTTTTATAAAAATACTTTCCAATCATCTTTCTGGCAATCCAAAGACATTTAGAAAAGAAAAAGAAAAGACATCCGAGATAAAAGAATTTGGTAACAAATAAAAAGAAAAAACTGAAAAGAAAACCAGAAAAGCCAAAACATAAAGAAAAAACTCCTGTTAAAAAACCCACACACATTCCTTCATAAAAAATCAAAGTACATAAAAAAGGAACGCCAATTCCAAAAAAACTTAATATGAGACCTAGAACAAAAACAAAAAAATGAAAAAATAAATAATTATAGGATTGTTCTTGCATATGTTCTACATAATAAGCCACATTTTCTCTTAAAATTTCAATATGAGAAATTCCCAAATAAAGTCCTACAACAATCCCAAAAACAAACAATACACCCAAAAAAAGTACCAAATACTTATTTTTCTTAAAATATTGTCTGAATCTTTTCAAAGAAGATCACCTAAAAAAGTATATTTACAAAAAGCCAAATTTATGATAAATTTAGAAAGAAAAAGTGAGGTCAAAAAAAATGAATAAAAGAGTAAGACAAATCGTAACTTGGATTATTTTAATTATTATGGTAGTTGGAATTGTAGCTAGCATTACCGCTTACGCATTCCAATAAAAAGAAAAATTGATTCTTAAGTTGAATCAATTTTTTTATTCCTTTAAAATTTCATCTCCAGTTTCTAACATAGTTGTAATAAAAATTCCATATCCGGTCAAAGGATCGTCCACGATAACATGAGTAACCGCCCCGATGAGTTTCCCATCTTGCACAATAGGCGATCCACTCATACCTTGAACTACCCCACCTGTCTTGTCAATTAACTCTTTATCTGTAATAGTAAATTGTAAATTTTTTGTATTACTATATTCTTTAATACTTGTAATTTCAATTTCAAATTCTTTCTTTTCTTCTCCATTTAAAACCGTATAAATAGTCGCTTTACCAATCTTGACTTCAGAAGGCTTAGCAATATCAATATAAGAAGTGTTTAAATTATCTTCATAAATCCCATAAATTCCATGAGTACCATTTGTTTTAATATCTCCAAGTACATTTTCATAATTAAAAGTGGCATTCTTAGCACCGGCAACACCAGTAGTACTTTTCTGAATACTTGTTATAGTACTTTCAAAAATAGATCCAGTTTTTACTTCAACAATTTCACTTGTCGTACTTTCTAAAATCTCATGTCCTAAAGCACCATATACCTTAGAAGTGGGATCAATATAGGTTAAGGTACCAATACCAGAGATACGATCTTTCACATATAAACCCGTTTTATAAACCCCATCAACTTTTTCTAATTGTAAATTAATCGGTAGAATATCTTCTCCTCTCTTGACAGTTAAAGTAATTTCTTCATCTTTGATATCTTTTTCAATTTGGCTTGTCAAATCATGAATTGTAGAAATACTTTGATCATTTACTTTAACAATCAAATCTCCAGGTTTAATTTCTGGAACTCCTTTTATATAATCTCCATTTACTTTATAAAAGCCAATAACCATAACACCGGGAGTGTCAATTTGAATACCAATACTTTCTCCGCCTAAAATTACTTTATCTGAATAAGCAAAGACAGAAATCGGTAAAACCCCTATCAAACAAATAAATAAACAAATATACTTTCTCATAGGTAATCTTCCTTTCACTAAAAATAGTATGGATTAGAATCCAAAAAGAAAGTTGGTAATTGTTTCTATGGGAGTTTTTACCAATAAAAAGGAGAAATAACTTAAGCAGTTAACCGAGCCATTTCTCTTTTCTCAGCATTTTGTTTATTTTCTATAGAAACCCTTTCCACAACAAACAAAATAGCAATTAAGTTCATATTAAAGCTTCCTCCATAACTTAAGAAAGGAAGAGGAACTCCAGTTAATGGAATCAAAGCCAAAATTCCCATAAAATTAATAAGCAAATGTAAAAGAATATAAATAAATGTTCCATAACAAATGATGGCATTCCGAATACTGTCAGCGGCCTTAGCGATCTTTAAAATTCGATAAAGTATATAGCCATAACCAATAATAACTAGAATACCGACAATAAGTCCTAACTCCTCTACTAAAATAGGAAAAATAAAATCCGTATGAGCCTCTGGCAAATACAAGTACTTTTGACTAGAATTTCCCAAACCGACTCCAAATAACCCTCCATTATGAAAAGCAATAAAACCATTGCAAACTTGATATCCTGTGTCTTCCATATAACGTTGACAAGGAGCTTGAAATTTTAATCGAGCTAACTGAGTACTATTAAAAATATCTGAGCCACTATAAAGTAAAGCAACTCCTCCGATGATCGCGGCAAATCCCAAATATTTAATTAAATTTACCTTGCTTTCTTTTTCAAATGGAATGACCAAAAAAGTAAAAAAGACGATCCCGGCAATAATAACTGCCCCTCCAAAATCCGGTTGCATCGCGACTAAAAAGAAAATAACGATCGCGATAATAATCGGAATAAAATTATAAACAAAAGGCTTTCTTTTTTTAATACTCTTTTCATAAAAAACAGCCATATACAAAATAAGTGCCGTTTTAGCAAATTCGGTAGGTTGCAAATTAAAGAACCCTAAATCCAGCCAACTTTGAGCACCACCGGCAACCATACCGTAGCCAAAAACTAAAAAGAGTAAACCGACAACACCTAACAAATATAAAGGAGCTAAAAATCGATATTTCTTAGTTGGAATCCGTAAAATCATAACTAAACCAACAAAAAAAGAAGCTCCAACAATTAAAAGTTGTCGTATAAAAAAATAAGAAGGCGACACGTTATAACGAAGAACCGTCGATACACTTGAAGCACTTAAAATCATGACTAAACCAATAATAGTATATAAAATCATGAAAAAAAGTAATGGTTTATCCATTTTTCTAAATAAGGCTTTCATTCTACCACCTATACTAATCATATCATAGATTTATGAAATGAAACAGTTAGAATTTTTTATTAGTGAAAAATGAATGTCAAAATTTCAAAAAACTAATAAACTATAGTAGATAGATTAGGAGGTTACATATATGTATTATTATGGAAACAATGGGTACTATGGTGGAAACTATGGCTACCAAACTCCATGTTGTAACATGGGATATGCGGGTTACACTACTGGTTATGGTGCTGGAGCCGCTATCTGGATTGTTTTGTTCATCCTATTAGTGATCATTATTGGTGCTGGTTGGACATGGAATAACAACCCTAATAATTAAACAGAAGAACTAAATCGTTCTTCTTTTTTTCAGCAAAAAAGCTTTATTTTTTCCAAGTTTTTTGCTACAATAGTACTGTTTTAGGGGTGTGAAACTATGAAATTGCCAAATATAACTATATTAGATGAAACAGATAAAAGACTGAGAAAAATAAGCAAAGAAGCAACCTTTCCATTATCTAAAGAAGAAAAGCAAATGATTCAAGATATGATTGATTATCTAACATTAAGTCAAATTGAGCCCGAAAGAGAAAAATACGATCTTCGTGCTGGCATGGGTTTATCAGCAGTTCAAATTGGTGTTTTAAAAAGAATTTTTGTCATTGTAGAAGAAGTAGAAAAAGAAAAATTTAAAAATTATATTGTTATCAATCCAAAAATTCTTTCTTACAGTGAAGAAAAAATCTATGTTGGCGAAGGCGAAGGATGCTTAAGTATCAATCGCGAGGTTGAAGGAATTGTACCAAGACGTGCTAGAATTACCGTTGAAGCCTATGACATGGAAGGCAAAAAATTTCAAATTCGTGTACGTGAAGATATCGCGATTGCATTTCAACATGAAATCGATCACTTAAACGGAATCTTATTTGTCGATCACATCGATCCAAAAAATCCTTACAAAGATCAAGATAAAATGCGAGAAATTTAATTTTCCTCGCATTTTTTTACATATTTTTTTATTTCCTCACTATCATCAAAATGAACTTTTTCATGACCAAGAATTTGATAATCTTCATGACCCTTACCAAGCAAGAGAACAATATCGTCTTTAGATATAAGATCTAAAGCTTTAAATATAGCTTCATGCCGATCCAAAATGACTTCATAATTATCTTTATGAACTCCATGTAAAATATCTTCCATAATTTTTTTTGGATCTTCTGTTCTCGGGTTATCGTTTGTAAAAATCACATAATCGCTTAAACGTGTTGCAATTTCACCCATAATAGGTCTTTTTAATGGATCCCGGTCTCCCCCACAGCCAATCACGGTGATAATTTTTGCCTTAGCTAGCTCACGATAAGTGGAAATTACTTTTAATACAGCATCCGGAGTATGAGCATAATCAACAACTGCAAAACCATCTTTCACTTTATAGGTTTCACATCTTCCTTTAGGAGGATAGATTTGTGAACCAACCTTTAAAATATCCGTTAAAGAAAAACCAACTTCACAAACTAAAGCCATTGCTGTCAAATAATTATAGACATTAAATTTACCAGTTAAATGTGTTGTTACAGAATAAAGTTGTTCTTGATATTGAAATTCAATAGTTGTTTGATCAGGATAAAAAGAAAAATCTTTAATCCAATAATCACTTTTCTTCATTCCTAAAGTTTTTGTATTCGAAAACTTAGCCATAAATTTTTCACTAGCTGAATCATCAATATTTACTAAAAAAGTTCCTTGAGGATTCATATAATCCAAAAGTTCTAATTTCGTATTCAAATAATTTTCCATTGTTTTATGATAATCCAAATGATCTTCTGTCAAATTAGTAAAGGCTCCAACCAAAAACTCTAAACCTGTAATTCGTTTTAAAGCAAGAGCATGAGAACTCACTTCCATAACAATAGTAGTACATCCTTTAGATAAAGCATCCATAAATAACTTATAAATAGTTAAAATTTCAGGAGTTGTGTTTGGTAATTCTTTCTTTTCCTCTTCAAAATAAAAGCCAATAGTCCCCATATAAGCAACTTTAACTCCCAAAGCTTTTAAAATTTGATAAGTCAAATAACAAGTCGTTGTTTTTCCATTAGTTCCTGTAACCCCAATTAAGGTAAGTTTTTTCAATTGATCACTGTATTCTTCTTGTAAAACCTTAGTTAAATATTCATTTGTATTAGGCACAACCACAACTGGAACACGAGCTTCTACTTCTCTTTCAGCAATAATTTTAGAAGCTCCATTAGAAATTGCTTGATCAATATAATCATGTCCATCTACAGTATGTCCCTTAATAGCCACGAAAATTTGACCAGGCTGAATTTTTCTTGAATCAGTTTCATATTGAATCATAAAATCACACCTCATTAAAATAGTACCATAAAATTACCAAATTAGAAGAAATTTTTTATATTTTGACAGAAAAAAAGAAAATTTCTTTCAAAATTCTCTTTAATTAGTTTTTTTCTTCTAATTTAACACTGACAACCTTAGAAACTCCTTGTTCTTGCATCGTAATTCCATATAAAGTATCGGCATACTCCATCGTTCTTTTTTTATGGGTAATCAAAATAAATTCACTTTTATCTTTTTGACTCAATAAATATTTGCCAAAAGTATCAACATTTGCCTCATCTAAAGCTGCCTCTACCTCATCCAAAATACAAAAAGGTACTGGATAAACGTTTAAAATAGCAAACAGTAAAGAAATAGCTGTTAACGTTTTCTCCCCACCAGATAATAAAGCGATATTATTAAGTTTTTTTCCTGGCGGTTCAGCAATAATCTCAATACCTGTTTCCAAAATATTATCTGGATCTGTTAAAACAAGTTTTCCAGTTCCACCTTTAAACATTTTTTTAAAGACATTAGAAAATTCTATTTGAATTTTTTCAAAAGCATCTTTCAACCTTTCAACCATGATTTCATCCATCTCAGCAATAACTTTCAAAAGATCTTCACAAGCTTGTTCTAAATCACTTTTCTGTGTTTTTAAAAACTCATAACGACCACTTAATCTTTCATACTCTTCAATACTGCCCAAATTTACATTTCCTAAATCTTTCATCGCCTTACGTAAGCTATTTACCTTCATTCGAGCAATCTCGCTTTCAATTTCTAAACGATAATCCATTTTAGCCTTTTCATAAGTCAAATGATAATTTTCCGACAAAACAGTTAATAAATAATCCATTTTAGTATCCATTTTGCCTAAAGAAATTTCCAAATCTTTCAAGGTTTGCTCAGCTTGATATAAACCACTACTATTTTTCTTATTTTCTGTTTCTATACCAGCGATTTTTGAAGAAATTTCACTTTTTTGATTTTTATACTCTTGAATCTTTTTTACAAGCAATTCCTTTTCAACTTCCACTTCAGTAATCGTTTTCATTATGCCTAAAATATTATCTTCCAAATCACCCTTTTGTAAAGAAGCCGTCGCGGCTAATTGCTTAGAAACATTTCCTAATTTTTCTTCTAAATCCCGTTCATTCATTTCTTTTTGAGTAAGCAAATCTTCTGTATATATCTTTTGACGAGTAATTTCTTGTTCTTTTTCATGTATTTCCGCCAACTTTTTCTTGAATTTTGCTTCTTCACTTTCAAAACTTTTTAACGTCTCTTCTAAAGTCTGTAATTCTTTTTTAGTCCGTTCCAAATCATTTTTCATTTGTAAAAGACTCATGCTTTTTTTAATAGATCCACCAGTCAAAGAACCACCAGCATGAAGCAATTCACCATCTAAAGTAACTACTCGGTATTTATAATTCAAGAGCTTTCCAACTTTTTCCATTGAAGCATAATCTTTAACAACAAATACATTGCCAAGTTGATTTTCAATAACACCTTTATACCTTGCATCATACCGAGTCAAATCACTAGCAATTCCTAAAAATCCTTCCTCTTTTTTAGCCAAAGAAACCAAACTTTCAGGAACATATCTTGAAGAAATCGTATCTAATGGAAAAAAAGTAGCCCGACCCAATTTATTTTCCTTTAAAAATGAAATAGCTTGTTGAGCTGCAGAAAAATCATCCACTACCAAAAAATTAGCTGCAGAAGAAAGAGCGGTATCAATAGCCAAACTATATTTTGCATCCGTTTCAATCAATCGTCCAATTGTATTATGAATACCTTTCAATCTTGGATGATTAAGCACATTTTTAACTGCATAAGATAAACTCGGATCATTCTCAATATTATGCTCTAAAATTTCCATTTGATTTTGTAATACCATTTTCTTTTTGAAAGCATTCTCTTTTTCAGATTGAAACTTTTTATATTGAAAATCACACAAACTAGCTTCTTCATCATTTAAAGCGGTCTGCGAAAGAAGTTCCTTTTTTCTTTTCTGTAACTCTTCAATTTCTTCTTTTAAAAGAAGTTGTTGCTTTAAAAGAGAATTTTCTTCCTCTTTCAAAGAAAGCAAATTTTGATTAATCTTTTCTGTATCTACTTCATATTTTTGTCTTTCAAGCAAAAGTGTTTTTTCACTTGTAAGTTTTGCCAAACGTTCATTCAAAGAAACCAAACGATTATTTTCTTCTTCAATTTTATTCTCAATTTCCAAAAGTTCTGCTTCATATTGTTCTACCTTTGCCGACCTAGTTAAATTTTCTGTCGATAAAGCCTTCTTTTTTTGCTCTAGTTCTTCAATTTTATGAGAAGTATCTTGATACTTCAAATGAATGTCTGTGATATCATAAACCGTTAAAGCAATCTCTAAATTTTCTAATTCTTTTTGATAATCTAAATACTTCTTTGCTACTTCACTTTGTTCCTTTAAAGGCAAAACACTAACTTCAAGTTCTTGAACAATTAGATTTACTTTTTCTAAATTATCTTGTGTTTTCTCTAATTTTCTCAAACTCTCTATTTTACGGTTTTTATATTTTAAAACTTGAGCCGCTCCTTCTAAAATAACTCGACGTTCTACCGGTTTTGAATTAATAATTGCTTCAATATTTCCTTGACTAATAATATTATAAGAATCATTTCCAATTCCACTATCAAGCAAAAGAGAGGTAACATCTTTTAATCTCACCTTGGCATTATTGATAAAATATTCATTTTCACCTGTATAATAAAGAATTCGCTTAATCTCAACATCTCCTAAATCTGTATTTAAAAAATGAGAGGAATTATCAAAAGATAACGCAACTTCACATCTTTTAAAAGGAGGCCTTGTTTCACTACCAGCAAAAATCACATCGCTCATCGCATTAGATCCTCGCAAACTTTTAATAGATTGTTCACCTAAAACCCAACGTACAGCATCGACAATATTGCTTTTTCCAGAACCGTTTGGTCCAACAATCGCAGTGATATTCGTTTTAAATTGCATCTCCATTTTGTCGGCAAATGATTTAAACCCATAAGCTCTTATTCCTTTTAACTTCATATTACCTCGCCCTTTTTCGATATGCATCATAAGCAGCATTTTGCTCTGCTTCCTTTTTACTTTTACCAACACCTGTTCCAAAGACAATACCATCTATAATTACATTAACCGTAAATGTCTTATCATGAGCAGGCCCAGTTTCCTTTACAACATCATAACGCAAACTTTTTTTATCTGTTTGAACCATCTCTTGTAAAATAGATTTATAATCCCCTAAAAAATAAACACCTTTTTTAATATAAGGCAAAATAATAGTATCAACATAATTTTTTGCTACATCAAAACCACAATCTAAATAAATAGCTCCCAATACACTTTCAAAAACATCTGCGATAATCGTATCATTAACCTTTCCTTCTTGACCATGTCCCACCAAAATAAATTGATCTAATCCAATTTCTTTAGCATAAGTCGCTAATGCATTTTCACACACAAAAGAAGCTCGAGTCTTACTCATATCTCCTTCTTTTAAATCGGTATGCAAATAAAAATAATCACTCGTAACCAATTCTAAAACTGCATCTCCTAAAAATTCTAATCGTTCATAATTTTCCGTATGATTTTCATTAGAGTAAGAACTATGAGTAAAAGCTCTTTTCATCAAATCTAAGTTCTTTAATTCGATATTATATTTTTTAAAAAAATCTCTAAAGTCCATAAATACCTCTACTTTCAACAATCACATTATACAAAAATAAAAGGGGTTTTACAAGTAAACTTTTTTGTAGTACAATACTATTAGGTGATGATTCTGAAAAAAATACTTATCTTTTTTATTCGCTTTTACCAATGTTTACCTTTAACAAGCCATTCTTTTTGCCGATGCATTCCTACTTGCAGCGAATATATGATCGAAGCTATTGATTACTATGGTGTCATTAAAGGAATAAAACTAGGCTTAAAGCGAATAGCTAAATGTCGTCCAGGGGGAATATACGGATATCAACCACTAAAAAAGGAGTTTGAAAAATGAAAAAAATTACAAAAATACTTTTTTTATGCTTAGGAGTTGTCCTTCTTACCGGATGCAACAATTTAGAAAACGCAACAGTTTATACGACAACTTATCCAATTGAATATTTAACAAAAGTGCTTTATCAAGATCATTCAACGATTCAATCTATCTACCCAGATGGATCCGATGTTTCTAGTTATACTTTAACGGACAAACAAAAAGATACATATAGCAAAGCAGAAATATTCATTTACAACGGGACTACCGATGAAAAAGAGATTGCTAAAGATTTTTCAAATAATAATCGAAAATTAAAAGTAATCGATGCTGCTTATTCCCTAAAATATAAATATGGAATTGAAGAATTATGGTTAAATCCAAGCAACTATCTAATGCTTGCTTCAAACATCAAAGATAACTTAGAAGAACAAATTGGAACCAAATACATTAATGAAGAAATCGATCAAAAATATGATGAATTAAAAGAAAAGCTTTCAATTATGGATGCTGAAATTCGCAGTATTGCTAAAGATGCTAAAGCTC
The DNA here is from genome assembly GCA_944350145.1 of uncultured Bacilli bacterium. Taxonomy (GTDB): domain Bacteria; phylum Bacillota_I; class Bacilli_A; order RF39; family UBA660; genus Ventrenecus. The sequence goes on along the minus strand of CALVOC010000013.1, from coordinate 13,545 downwards.
GCGGCCAAAATACAATTATTGCTTCAGCAAATGTTTTCAAATTTTTAGAGGATTATGGATTTCATGTCCTTTCTTTAGAAGAATATGAAGAAGGCAGTGCAAGCCTAGCTACTTTAAAAAACAATTTTAATTCCGGAACATATCGTTATTTACTTGTAAAACAAGATGAACCGACAAATGATTTAATAAATGAAATTACGAGTCAAACAAATGCTACAACAATAAGTGTTCATATGATGAATACCATTAGTGAAGAAGAAAGAAAAAACAACGCAGATTATTTCACTATAATGGACAATTTTATTTCCAATTTAAAAACAATAACAAATTACTAAAGGCTGTACCCAAAGCCTTTTTATTTTATATCTTTTGTAAATCAGACTATACTATAAATAGAAACGAGGTTCCTATGAAAAAACTATTCCCATGGTTATTTGCATTCTTTCTTATCATCCTGTATTTTAGCCTTCAGATAAATACGACAACAAATATAGAAAAAAATGAGATCGAAGAAACATTAAATTCCATGACCTTAGAAGAAAAAATCGGTCAAATGATCATCATTTATGAAACTCATAATACAGTCAATGAGGAAGTAACTGCCCTATTCAATCATCTAAAACCTGGAGGTATCATTCTAAATAAAGAAAATATTACAACATTTGAACAAACTAAAAAATATATAGAAGATATAAAAAATCTAAGCAACATTCCACTAATCATCTCAGTAGATCAAGAAGGCGGATCGGTTCAACGATTACAGTTATTAAAAGATATTGTACCTACCTATATTCCAAGTATGCAAAAAATCGGAACTCAAAAGGACCCAGCATTAGCATATGAAATAGGAAAAATCTTAGGCCAACAAGCCAAAACTCTAGGTATTAATGTTCTTTATGCACCAGTTTGTGATATAGCCACTTCAAATAGCTCCATGACAGATCGAAGTTTTGGAAGCGATCCAGAAATTGTAGGTAATTTATGTACAAATATTGGAAAAGGAATCGAAGAAACAGGTTTGATTGCCACGTATAAGCATTTTCCAGGTCATGGAGATACTTATGTAGATTCTCACTACTCTCTTCCAGTTTTAGACAAAACATATGAAGAATTAGAAAATTTTGAATTCATTCCATTTAAAGAAGCAATAGCAAATGATGCCAAAATGATTATGATAGGACATCTAGCAGATCCTAAAATTACAAACGATACAACACCAGCTAGTTTATCGAAAGTATTTATTACAGACATTTTAAAAGATAAACTAAATTACAAAGGACTCATAATTACAGACGCTTTAAACATGAGAGCACTAACCGATAATTACACGAATGAAGAAATTATTTCTTTAGCTATAAATGCCGGTGTAGATCTTCTTTTAATGCCAAATCATCCTCAAGAAGCGATCACATATATCAAAGAAAATATTCCCGTTGAAAGAATTGATGAATCGGTTCGAAAGATTTTAGAATTTAAAAAGAAATATTTAAAAAACGAAGAAACTTTAGATGTTTCCTATTTAAATCTTCCAGCCTATCAAGAAATCTTAAACAAAATAAATTAATTTTCTTATTAAAAAAATTGTACTTTTTCAGTACAATTTTTATATTACTCAAGTGGTGTCCCCACACGGGCTCGAACCGTGGACCCACTGATTAAGAGTCAGTTGCTCTACCAACTGAGCTATGGAGACATATTTTAAAACCCCATTGCTGGGGATAGAAAACAAATTTGGTGACCCGTACGGGATTTGAACCCATGAATGCATGCGTGAAAGGCATGTGTGTTCAACCACTTCACCAACGGGCCAAAAAACAAAATGGTGGGCCTGGGGGGACTTGAACCTCCGACCTCACGCTTATCAGGCGTGCGCTCTAACCAGCTGAGCTACAAGCCCATTTTGTCAACTGACTATTACATTTTACCTTATAATCTATCATTTGACAAGTATTTTTTTCATTTTTTTAAAAAAATCTATATAAACCAACTCAATGGATTATAAACATATAATGGCGGAGCAGGAGAGATTTGAACTCTCGCGCCGGTTGCCCGACCTACACCCTTAGCAGGGGCGCCTCTTCAGCCTCTTGAGTACTACTCCATTACCAAGTGGTTACTAGTAAATTCTACTATATTTCTTGGCATTCGTCAATATCAAATTAAGGATTTTATTTCATTTTCTTAATCGCGTATTGATTCAAGCATTTTCCTTTAATAACCACTGAGCCAATAATAAAAACAGTTGAAAACAAAAATAAAGTTCCAGCCATTACCCAAGTTGCCCAATTAATTTCATTTGAAAGATATCCGCTGACAACCAAAAAGATAGAAAAAGCAATACCTACTACTCCAATAATTTTTAATCTTAAAAAACGCATCTTCATTTCATGCCCCTTCTCGGTATTATAATAAAACTTTTGACATTGCTTTTTTTCTTCTTTACTCATTCTTTGATATTTGTTTTTCATTTCGCTTCACCATTTTTATTTTATCATAAATATTAGAAACATAAAAGTTTTATCCTCTTCATATATTATAACAAATGGATAAAGTATGGAAAACATTGCAAGAAATTCAAATAGAAGACTGGATATGGATCACTTATCTTTTCTTATCTGCAGTTGCTCTAGTCTCTAATTTTTTTGAAAAAGATTATTTATTAAACAGAAATAAAACATCAAAGAAAGCATTTAAAACAATTAATATTGCCGTTTTTATTATTGTTTTTTTTATTTATCTATATTTTGTCTTATTAACTTACTCACGATTTAAAGAAAGACAACAACAAACAACAATTAAAAGTATGATTGTAACCAACGCCAATTTTATTGCAGCTTCTCTATTCTTAATCGGTGGGATCTTATATTTATTCACTGAAATAATAAGCGACGACGAAACCGATGTAGATATTTTATAAAAAACTTTATTAAACTTATTTCACAAAACAAAATGCATAATAATAAGTATCTGCTTCTAAATCTAGTTTATTTAGCCGATTAAGCAACTCCTTTTCTTCTTCGATAAGTTCCCTTTTATAAGAATGAATAGTCTGTTTTTTAAAGCCTAAAGACTCAAACAGCTTTAATAAATCTTTTTTAGTAAAATAATTTTGTTTTTGAAAATTTGTATAATACCAAGTCTCATCTATCAAAAGTTTTAAATTATCAATAAAACTCAAATTTTTAACCTCACCAATAATCTTTCCATTTTCAGTTAAAATTTTTTGCAAATCATATAAAAACCACAACGGATTGTCTTCAGTTTCTAAAGCATTTCCAATAAAAATTGTATCAAACTTTTGATTCTTAAGCTTATCTAAAGAAGAAACAACAGGAATGTACTTACAAGCTATTTTAGCTTTTTCTTCATTTTTTTCTATTCCAATGACATTTGCCTTTTCGAAGGAATACTTGATGTGTAATGATGAAGCTCCAATTTCACAATTATAATCCAAAATATGCTGAGCATTCGAGGCTAAAAAGGTCGATAGATACTTTGTTTTATCAAAAGTAAAAACATCAAATTTCCATTTTTGCTCAAAATAAGCTCGATTTTTTAAAATGAGTTGATTAAATTTCTCTTGATCCTTGCGAAAAGCCGTTCCTAAATAGTGATGAATAAAAGCATCATGACATAACACTAAATCATACCCTAAATCTATAATTCGTAAAGAAAGATCATTGTCTTCAATATATCCAGGAGAATAATTTTCGTCTAACCCACCTAATTTTTCTAATACAGCTCTTTTAATGAGTAAACAAAAACCGATTAAACAAACTTTTCGTTCCCATTTTTTAGGATCGCTCACATTATTTTTTTCAGCTAAAATTTGCATTTCATCAAAATTATTGTAACTAAAATCGCACCCTTGCAAATTATCATTATTATTAGAAATAGCACCTACAGCCCCAATTTTTTCATCGCTTTCTAAACATATTTTCAAATTTTTCAACCAATTTGTTGTTACAATAGTATCGTTATTTAAAAGCAAAATATCATTATCTTTTGAAGCCAATTGAATACCTATATTACACCCCCGAGGAAAACCGACATTTTCTGAATTAAAAACCGTTTTAATATTCTTTTGTTCTTTTAAATAAGAAACGGTATCATCAGTGGATGCGTTATCTACGACAATAATTTCATAAGTATCTTTTTCGGTATATTTAAAAATACTTTCTATACATTTTTTTGTTAAAGATAAATTGTTATAAGTTAAAATAATAATAGATGTCTTTCTCATAAATACCACACTATAGAATATGTGAAGGCTTGAAAAATGTACTACATCATAGATCTCTATTCTTTAGGTTGACCATGATTGAAATATAACTCTTCAAATCTTGCCAATTTTCTTTCTCTACCATTTTCAATATTATTTTCCGGATTTATTAACCTTAATCCATTTCTATTAAAATCATCAAATGTTAAAGACAACAACGAATTTGTTCTCAAATCAAAATATAACCCGTCAACATTATATTGCATTGAAGAAAACAAATCTTCAGCTAACCATAAATCCACTTGTGTATCATTGTAAGTAAATTTATATCCACCAAATCTATTTGGTTTAAAATCTATATTATAGGCCTTGAGTACTTTTAAGACCCATTCTAATTGTTCCATCCCCAATACAACAAAATCCATATCTTTAGGCCTTTTAGCATAGATTAAGCATCGAATAGATCCACCTACTAAATAAATAGGAGCGAATTTAGCAATGACATATGCAGGATAAAAATGATTGTTAACATAATTTCGTAATCGCATTGACAAACTTAAGTCATACGTAAATTCATCTAAATCTTCATTATATTTAATTTCTATATTCATGTCATCACTTCTTTTCTACAAATTTCAATTTTATTTTAACATAAATATCACCAAAATCTTTTAAATTTTTTTATAAAATAATATACCATATATTTTGCTATATCAAAAAATATTTAACCGACTAGACATTTTAAGGCAAACATCAAAATTGCCGATAAATAAAAAAGCATTTATTTAATTGTCAAAAATCAATTTACTTCAATGGGAACTTCTTTATTTCCATATAAATAGTAATTAAATATATCATTTAATATTTGAATAATACAATTATTCATCTTGTTATCAATAAGATTTTGATCTAAATATTTTACTTTTATTTGCTGTAATAAGTGATCGTATAAATCGCGATATTTATCTTTACTAACACTTTTGACATTCCTAACATCTTTCAATATATTACTCATTTGATTTATCTCATAATCTATTTTTGCATTTTCTACATTTTTTATTTCGTCTAATTTCTCGTATAATTCTAAAGCTAATTTGTAAGATGTTATATCCGATATATTTTCGTATTCATATCTTTGCATAAATTTCTTTAAGTCTTCAATAGAATAATTATTAATATTGTTATTTTTTAAAAAAGCACATATTTCTGAATTCAAAATATAATCTTTTAATGATATTTGATTTAATTTTATGGTATGTTCTATCTGATATAAATCTTCTGATAAATCAACAAGCTTATACGCGTCCGTAACAAAAGAAAACATTAAATCATTATATTTTTCATCATAATTTTGTCTTTCAGCAAAAATTTCTAATATTTTAGTCCCTATATTTTCAACATCATCCATGAGTACCTCCTTAATTTAAAAACGAAAATACGATTATAGTTAACATACCAGCAGCAATACTTATAATTAAAGATAAAGCAATAACATTTATATATCCGTTGTTCGCTGGAGAATTAGGATTTGTTTTCGCTAAAATTTTTGGCTTTTCAGATTGTTTTTGATTTATTTTCTGTTGAGCTATTGCTTGATTTTTAAGCCTTATTTGCTCCGCGATCTTAACTTCAATATCACTTCTTTGATCAAAACCGCTTGTTTTATCTTCTATAGAAACACCCGCTTCTTCAGATTTTATACTTGAATTTTGTCTTTTAAATCTTTCAGGTATTTGTACAGTGTTTTTATAATTCATAATTTTCGGTTGAATAAACGGCATCTTATCTCCAAATTGTTGTTCTCCCATCTTTTCCATAGCTTCTATTGCATCAATTTTATTTTTAAAATTAGCAGAAAAATTATATAAATACCTTTGACAACTTTTTATTTGCTCTTCTTTAGGATAACAAATTTCAGATATTTGTGCGATTAGCTTATCATATTTTGCTTACTTGTCTCTGGCACTAATAAACTGTTGATAACTATTGTACATTGCAGTTGAAGTTTGTTGATATATTTGTTCAATAGAGCCATTGAAAACGAATTGCATTCTTTCAGATAAACTAGAAATATTAGATAGTGCCTCTCTTACAAAAATAACATTAGATCCATATTCGGAATTATAATGAGAAAATAATCCATATTTTTGTTGAATATCTCTAGCACACATATCAACAAGTCCTTCTGTGGTAAAATTATTAATGCCCTTTAATTCTGGCATGTTAGTTATATCTAAACTTTCGGGTCTAATAAAGAAATGTAATAATTCGTGTATTAAAACTTCATCACACTTTTGCTTTAATTCAGCAGTTGATAAATTAGGATTTGCAGCTAATAATACAGAAGGATAAAAATGGATTTTATTATCTGCAAAAACTCTTCCACCGTGTGCTAATGGGACATTTAACTTTCTTAATTCCTCTAATTTTTCAAAAGATGTGATGTTAGGAGAATCATTTATCTCGTTTGCTTGATTTAATGAATAGTCCTTCCCGTTTAAATTAACTTCTACACAATTAGTCATTAAAAGTTGATTTAAAAATTGAATTTGCTCTGAAGACATAAAAGTTCCATATTCGTTTTTGATTATCTCTAAATATTTTCTAGCATTTTCTAACAAGAAATCTTGAATAGCAACATTATCAAAAGAAACTTTTGAATCTTTTATATCCGGAAGCACATCTACTTGAGCTAATAATTCATTCATTATAGGATTTAATTGATGAAGTATATTAGTTCTTTTTTGAGTATATTCTTGAATTTGTTCAGCAGTGGCTTGCGGATTATTTTGAATAAATCTTTCTCTAGATTGAGAAACACAAGTTTGTAGTGATGGCCTTAAAGCAACAAATTCTCCCTTTATTATTTTAGCATCATTAATAAATCTCAATTGTGTTACATCCAGAACAATCGTTTTATTGGAGTTTGAAAGATAATTAAGAATTTCATTATACATTATAGTGAAATTCTCTTTAACTTTATTCATACCAACTTTAGTAATATTTTCAAATAATGCACTACCATATTTTTTCACAAGCATTTGTTTTAATTCATATTCAATTGTTCCCACACTTGTATTAATTATACTACAAAAAGCTAATTCAATCTATTAATAGACTTAAATTCTCATTTCAAAATCAGCAGAAAATTGCCTTCTAAATTTATAGTTTTTTATTTGAAGTCTCCTAAATGGGATTAACGTCATAGTTTTTATAATAATTTTGTCAATTTTTTCATAAAAAAACAGTCATATTTCAGACTGAGATATATTATTAAAATTCGATTTTCTCGAACAAATTTTTAAAATGGTGCAGGCGGAGAGACTCGAACTCTCATGCCGTGAGGCGCTAGATCCTAAGTCTAGTGCGTCTACCAATTTCGCCACGCCTGCATATATTAAATGGTGGACCTCGTAGGACTCGAACCTACGACCGGCCGGTTATGAGCCGGCTGCTCTAACCAGCTGAGCTAGAGGTCCAACTGCTCTTTAAGTATACAATAATTTTTTAGGAAAAACAAGAGAAACTTTCAAAAAAATCTAGAAAAAATAAGAGAAATGCGTTACAATAAAAAGGAATTTACTAATTACCCTGTAGCCAAGCGGTAAGGCAGTGGGCTCTGACCCCATGATTTCATTGGTTCGAATCCAATCAGGGTAGCCAAAAAGATTTTAAAATACCTTTTAAAAAGGTATTTTTTTCATGAAAAAAACAAGGATTATTTTCCTTGTAACATATTAAGTAAATCAATTTTAAATTTGTCTTTTTCAGAATTAGATTTACTAATCATAATTCCCTTATAAGTACCAAGTTCAGATCTATGTCCTTCTAAAAGAATATCTTTTGGAAGAATTTCTTTTAACATAACAGTCTCTTCTTTTTTATACACAGTATAAATAAGTTTAACCTCACCATGAACTTGAGCAAACATTTCATCACTTGGTAATTTTAATTCGTAAGTAACTGTCCCAGCCTTTTTATTTTGACTAATCACTTCACCAGGAAACTCACCATCACGCATCATTGGATAATATGTAAAGCTTAATTTTTTAAAAGCACGCATATTATATTTCTTTAAAGATCTTTCTAACTTACGAAATTCATTTTCATTCACATAATCTAAGACAAAATTTTTCATTTCACATACCCCCTATTAACTCTTTCGTACTTTAATTATAGCACAAAACAGAAAAAATGTCAAATTTGTGTCTACATACTTGCTTTTTTATATCTTTCCCTATTGGGCTTAAAATATACCATATTTTTATTAAAATGTCAAATTTTGACAAAAAAATTCATTTAGGAATATCTAAATGAACTAAAGTTTGACCTAAATTATTAGGATCTAAATGATATTCAAGCACTCGCTTATCTTGGGATAAAATGTGATGAACTTCTTCTTTTAACTTTCCGGTTCCCTTGCCATGAATAATAACTACTATAGGATCCTTAAGTTTAATATGATCCGTTATAAAATTATGTACAACCGTATAAGCGGTAACTGCATACTCACCATGTAAATCAATTTTAGGATAATAATTCCAATAAAACATAATACTTAGCCTTGATTTGGAGTTTGGTTTCCATTTTGAGCAGGCATTTGAGTAGGTGCTTGATTAGCCAAATTTGATTTTTGAATTGGTAAATCATTAACTATTTGAGAAGATGGTGTTTGAGGTTCTTGCGAATTTGGCATTACAGGATCTCCATTTCCAGCAGGTGGTGCAGCATTAAGAGGTCCAAATTTACTTTCATAATATTGAATAACATCGGATAAAAGAGGAATAGAATCCTTCGCCCCATATTTTGTTGTCGATAAAGCAGCAGCAATATTTGCTAAACGGATACATATTTCCAAATCATATCCTTTTCCCAATCCATAAATTAAAGCTCCATCAAACACATCTCCAGCTCCACTTCGATCTACCTCTTGAACAGGAATCGTTTGCATAACCTTAACTTCGTTATGAACAGAAAACATAGCCCCTTTATTTTGTAAGGTAACAATAATCTCATTTTTAGGAAATTTTTCTCTTAACTCCTTATACAAATTTAGTAAATGAGTCGGATTGGTTACATCTACTCGCATTTTGGTAATCTGACAAGCAAATTCCATTGAAAAAACAATATATTTAACTTCTTTAGCAATAGAAACAACCTCTTTAGGATCAGCATAGTTTAAACCAGCACCTAATACAGTAATCGCATCAGGAAATTTATTGATTGCTGCCATTGTAGCTGAATACTCATATCCATCACTATAAATAACCGTTGGAACAATATCATAATCATATTTTTTCAAATGATATATTTCAGGCTCAATCATAAGTTGTGTTCTAGAAGTTGTCTTTTTATTCGCGATAATAAAAGTCATTGTTGTTTTCCTTTCATAATTCACTTCCAAAAAATTTGTATGAACACTTACGCTTTCTAAATCTTTTTTGATAAACGTACCAAAATCATCGTATCCCACTACCCCAGCAAAATACGTTTCATTATTCCATTTAGCTAGAAGAAAAGCAACATTTGATCCACTTCCACCACTACTTTCTAACTTTTCTTTAATTAAGTTTTTAGTATTTTCCACAGGATATGCATCAACAGGAACCGTTGTATCATATGTTGATTTTCCAATACTCAATGCTATCATATCATCACCCTTATATCTTTCTTTATTAATTATACAATAATACTCAATTTTTGTAAAAAGTTTTTTCAAGCCTTTTCTTCTTTTATAATAACAAAACCCCAATCTAAAAATAACTAAAATGTAATCGTAATAAACAATTTACCATTCTTTTTATCTGCTGTAATTTTTCCTTTTAGTTCTTCTACAAACTCTTTAGCAATAGCTAATCCAAGACCCGTATTCCCCTTAGTTCTTGAAATATCAACCGTATAAAATTCATCAAAAATTCGATCGACATCTAAATCGTTATATAAAAGACTATTTAAAAAAACAATTTCAATCTTATCATCGCTTTGACACACTTCAATGCATAAATTTCCATCACTATGCTTGTAAGCATTCCGAATTAAATTATCGAAAACTCTCATAAGCATAACTTCATTAGATTTCATACAAATCTTTCTTTGATTGGTTTTAAAATCTATTACTTGATTTTCTTTATAAAAATCCTCATAATGATTAGAAATAGCTTTCTCAATAATAGCGACCAAATTCACTTTTTCGAACTCTATTTCTTCTTGGTTAGAAAGAATTTTAGAAAACTCAAAAAAGGAATCAATTAATTCAGAAAGCCTTTTTAATCTTTCATCTATTATTTTAAGATTTTTGCATTTTTCTTTCTCTGGCATTTTAGTATTTAGTAGTAAGTCCACATACCCCAAAGAAGAGGTAAGTGGAGTTCTTAAATCATGGGAAATATTTCTTATCATTTTAACAAAATTGGCATTTTTCCTAGCCAATTCGCGTTCATTATTTTTGACTTCCATTAAATGTGTATTAATAGAATCTACCAATTCATAAATTTCTTTAGATATAAATTCCGTATGAACTAATCCGTTTGTTTTATTAGATAAAACTAAATCAATTTCCTTTTTTATTCTTTTTAATTCTTTTTTCATAAAAAAAAGATAGCATATTAGAAACAAAATAATAATAATTAAAATTACTAATATTATTTCCATATGTTTCGCTACCTTTCTACTTTATTTCTGTTTTTTTAAATACTCTATATCCAATAACATTAAATGTTATAATATAGAATATAGCCAAAACGAAAGTTTTAAGTAAGTATGCATTAGTTGGATCCGCTACTAAATTACCAATTATATACTGAAATTCATAGTTCAAAAGATTCGTTGAATCAAAATGAAATAAAGTGGAAACTCCCATAATAATTAGTTGTATGACAATAATTAAGGGTATGGTTACACTATTAAAAGTTCCAGTTTTTCTAAAGCAAAATCCAATACATACCAACAAACTTATTATACCATATAAAATAGGTAATTGTAGAACTGTAAGTTTAGTAATTTCTAAAATTCCAGCCGAAAATTCTTGTCCATTCATAAGTAAATTTATAAGATAACTACCATAGTTATTTATCAAAATCAAAAAGGTTCCAAGGCCTATTGAAGTAATCAGTTTTGAAAAATAATATTTCTTTCTAGAAATAGCCGATGATAAAGTGTTTTTGACTGTCGAATTAGATAAATCTGTTACCAAAACAATCACAACAACTACAATAAAAAAATAATATAAATTAGAATTTGCTCCCAAAAGAGCCTTATCTAACGGAAAAGAGCCATATTCTTTCATAATTTCTCTAGTTTCCAAAATAGAATCGGTTTCATACACTTTTTCCAATAGTTCTTCATTATCATAATCTGTTTGCTCTATTGATGAAGAAGCAATCCCAATATGACCAGGACTCATCGCAAAACAACTTACTGCAGCTAAAACCAGTATTAAAGCGATCACAATATAGATAGCTTTGCCTCTAAACACCCTATATAAATCCGATTTAATAATATTTAGCATTCCTTTACACCTTCCCTTATTAAAGAATCAAAATAATCTTCTAATGAAATTCCAGATTCAAAAATTCCTGTGATCTCCACATCATTTGCTAACATGATTTTATTAATTTTCGCGATATCTTCTAAAAAATCATAAAGTCTAATCTCTGTATGATCGATTACTTTATAATTAGTCGTCTTAAATTCCTTTTCTAATAAAACCGCGGCTTTTTTGACCTCTTTAGTCTTAATCACAATACACTTACTGCATTCTAAATCGAGCTCTTCTTTAGATAAATCTTTTAAAATTCTTCCTTTATCTATAAAGCAAAAGTGATTTGCAATTAAATATAATTCAGACAAAATATGACTTGAAATTAAAATCGTGATTTTTTCCTCTTCATTTAACTTCTTCAATGTATCCCGTATTTCTTTAATTCCAATAGGATCAAGTCCATTAATAGGTTCATCCAAAATAATAAAATCCGGGTGATCCAATATTGCAAAAGCAATTCCCAATCTTTGCTTCATTCCTAAAGAGAAATTTTTAAATTTCTTATTCTTTTCTTTATACAAATCTACGGTTTTTAAAACCTTTTCAATTTGTTGATCATTGACTATTCCTTTTTGAATAGCATAATATTTTAAGTTTTGAAAAGCAGTAAGATTTCCAAAAAAAGCTGGGCTTTCAATCAAACAACCAATTCTTCTTTTAGACTCAGTAAGTTCTTCTTCGCTTCCAAATAAAGAAAAACTTCCTCCCGTTTTATTGGTTAGTGTAGTAACAGTTTTCATTAAGGTCGTTTTTCCAGCCCCATTTCGGCCAATTAACCCATAAATGTCTCCTTTATGAATTGTTATATTTGCATGATCAAGTGCTACAAAATTTTTATATTTTTTTGTTAAATTATTAGTTTGCAATACAATTTCTTGCATATCCTTCATTTCCTTTCCAAAAACATTATACAAAAAAAGTGTTAAAAAAAACTTAACACAATTCTTAATTTTTTCTTAATTCTTAAATTTATATCCAACACTCCAAACAGTTTGTATATATTCTTTATCTGGATGGGCTTTTTTTAACTTGCTTCTAATTTTACTAATGTGTACATTAAGAGTATTTTCATCGGCTGAATCTAATGTATTCCATACAGTATCAAATATAGTACTTTTTGTTACAACTTGATTAGGATTTTCCATTAACAACTTTAAAATTTCAAATTCAAGTTTAGATAAGCCAAGATCCATGCCATTACAAACAACAATATAATTCTTAGAATTTAATTCAATATCATCTAACTGGATAATATCCTCTTGAAAGATAGAATGATGTTTTAAATGAACTTGAATTCTTGCAAGTAATTCCTCATTATGAAAAGGTTTTGTTACATAATCATCTGCTCCTAAACGAAATAAATCAAGTTTTGTATCTATATCATGAAGAGCACTTATAACAATCACGGGAACATTCTTAATTTTTTTTAATGAACCAATAATCTCCTCTCCACTTTTACCAGGAAGCATTAGATCTAAAAGAATTAAATCAACATCTCGATCATGAAGAAGCAAAGCTTCTGTCCCTGAATAAGCTGACTTAGTTATATATCCATTTATTTTCAAGATTTTTTGCAACAATTCATGAATATCTTTATCATCTTCCACAATTAAAATAGTTTTCAAAATCATCACTTTCCTAACCGTCTCATAATTATAGCACAAAATTATTTGGAAAAAAATTAAAAAAGCTCCATCTCAAGATAGATACAAATTGAATAATTAAGTGTCCGGTAAGGACATAAAAAAAGACACATAGAGTTACCTATGATACAATGTAAGTG
>CALVOC010000012.1 GCA_944350145.1 uncultured Bacilli bacterium | reverse complement strand
ATTGCCAAGCATTCGCGATGAACTTCCAAATATTCCTCAAAGTGTAGAAAATATCATTATTAAAGCCACAGCTAAAAACCCTAAAAATCGATATGCCGATGCCAGAGAAATGCACAACGACTTACTTACTTGCTTAGATGAGTCAAGAGCAAATGAAGAAAAAATAAAGTTACCTTATAAAGAATTTTCTGAAGAAACGAAAAAAACAGTCAAAAAAGAAAATACTGAAGAGAAAAAAGAAAATTCAAAAGAAAAGAAAAAGAAAGAAAAGCCTGTAGAAAGTAGTGATGAAGTATTGGCTAAACAAATAACCAAAAATGATTTAAAAAAGCAAAATAAGTTATTAATTATTCTAGCTTCTATTTTTACTTTATTAGTAGTGGCCATCACAACTTTTGTTGTACTCATACCAGCTTTAACAGTCAATAAAGAAATTTTAGTCCCAGATGTTTCGGGATATACAGTAGATGATGCAATAAAGACTTTACAAGATGCGGGATTTACAGTAGCAAGTGAGCAGCAAAAAATTGCTTCAGAAGAAATTGAACTAGGAAAAGTAGTTAAAACGGCTCCTTTAGCAGGTACAAAAAGAACAAAGGGAACAGAAGTAACATTATGGGTAAGTGAAGGAGATACGAAGATCACGTTGGAAAATTACATTGGCAGCAATTATCTAGAAGTAAAAGGAAAATTAGAAGCCTTAGATGTTCAAGTAATCGTCGAGAAAAAAAGTGTTGAAGATGACAATGCTGTCGAAAATGTAGTAATCGATCAATCACCAAAAGAAGGAGAAAAGGTAGCTAAAAGAGATTATATAACCTTATATATACCGAATTTAAATAAATATCCAGATTTTACAAATGGAACATATACTTATGAAGATGTAGTAGATTACTTAAAAAAATATAATGTTACAGTAAATAAAGTAGAACAAGAAGATGCTACACATACGCCAGGAATCGTAATCAATCAAAGTCGTCCGAAAGGGGACCGAATTGTAAGTGGAGCATCTATCACGGTTACCGTTGCCAAAAAGCCTGAAACAACTACAGGAGATGGCGATGTAGCAGATGAAGAAACGTGCGAAGAAAGTGGCTTATGTTAAAAGGAATTATTGTTAAAAATATTAGTAATTCTTATACAGTTTTAAGTGAAAAGAAATTGTATGAATGTATTCCAAGGGGGCGTTTTCGAAAAGAAAAGAAAACGCCTTTAGTTGGAGACAAATGCTTGTTTGATGAAAAAAACTGTTATATTTTAGAATTGCTAGAAAGAAAAAATGAATTAAAAAGACCCAATGTCGCGAATATCGATATTTGTTTAATTGTTACGGCATTAAAAAGCCCACGTTTAAATACTCTACTATTAGATAAAGAAATTTCTTTAGCCATTCTATCTAATGTAGAACCAGTGTTATGTTTTACAAAATTGGATTTATTAAATGAAAATGAAAAAAAAGAATATGAACAAATCAAAAAAATTTATGAACAAATTGGTTTTAAAGTCTTTGAAAATAACGAGACTTCTAAATTAAAAGAATTCTTAAAAAATAAAATCGTTGTTTTAACAGGTCAAACAGGAGCCGGAAAAAGTACATTGATCAATAAACTAGCTCCTCATTTACAAGTAAAAACCAATGAAATATCACTTGCTTTAAATCGTGGAAAACATACAACAAGGCATACAGAAATTTATGATTTAGAAGGAATAGGACTTTGTGATACACCAGGATTTTCTAGTTTAGAGTTAAAAGAATATTCAAAAGAGCAAATAAGAAATAGCTTTCCAGAATTTAAGAAATATTCATGTCGTTTTAATGACTGTATGCATTTAAAAGAAAAAGAATGTGGGGTAAAAGAAGCACTTTTAGAAAACAAAATCGCCCCATCCAGATATGAAAATTATCAAAAAATGTTAAGTGAGGAATCAAAATGAAAGTAGCAGTGTCTTATTTAAAAAGCAATAGAAGTAAAGAAGAGACTTTATCTTTATTAAATAAATCCCAAACGGATTTTGTTCACGTGGATCTAATGGATGGAATTTTTGTTCCTGAAAACAATCTAGATTTAGAAGAAACAATTCAGTTATTAAAAGATTGTCAAAAGCCTTTAGATATACACCTAATGGTAGAAGACCCTTTAAAAATCTTATCGAAGTTAGCATCTTTAAAACCAGCTTATATAACGATTCATGTTGAAATTTCGAATGTACAAGAATGTCTATTGGAAATAAAAAAATATCATATAGGTTGTGGACTAGCCATAAATCCAGAAACAAAAGAAGATGCCTTATATCCTTATTTAGATTTTATCGATCAAATTTTAGTCATGAGTGTTCATCCAGGCAAAGGTGGTCAAACTTTTATTCCAGATACAGTAGAAAAATTAAAAAGTCTGTCTACTTTAAAAAAAGAAAAAAATCTTTCTTTTCTTATCTCAGTAGATGGTGGAATAAATAAAGAAACAATTTCGTTAGTAAAAGATTATGTCGATATGGTGGTCAGTGGATCTTTCGTATGTATGCATGATGAATATGATGCTCAAATAAATCTTTTAAAATAATCTGTTTTTATAACAGATTTTTTTTGTTTTTGAATCATTCCTAACTCCAACAAAATAGAAATTAAGAGTTTTCAATCTCTTCTTTTTTTGTTATAATTTAAATAGTAAAAGGAAGATCAAAAATGAAGAGTAAAATGATATTTTTAGGAATCCTCCTAACCAGTCTTTTAGTTCTGGGGAGTATACTGAATAAAACCCGAATTTTAGAGCAAGAAGAATCTTTAGAAAATGTTGAATTAGCTATTTATTTAGAAGAAGAAAAAACAAATACAATTCCATCTAAAAATAGCGGGTATTACATTGACTTCGAAAAAACAAGTTGTACCAATGGAGCTTATATTAATTGGGATAATAATACGTGGAGTCCGGTAATTCATAATGCCAAAAATTATCCAGTACACTGTGAAATTTATTTTTCGAAAAAATATTATGAAGGAATGTTAAACGGAACTGATCCAGTTTTAAAAGATGAATTAATTCCAGTGAACATCGATGAAAAAGGTATAGTAAAAAGAGCCTCATTAGCAGATGAATGGTACAGTTATGAAGAAAAAAGATGGGCGAACGCTGTTATTTTAAAAGAGAAAACCGAAATAATAGAAGAAGGAGAAATTATTCCAGAAGATAATATAGAATCTTATTTTGTGTGGATACCTAAATATCGTTATCATTATGGGATCTTGGTAATTATGATAGTTTAACCAGTATAGATACTTCAAAAGTCCATGAAATTCCTATTATTTTTGGGGATTATGATACCAGTGATAGTAAGGAAGGAGAATGTACAACTCCGATGAAATCTGGAGAAAGTGGAAATTGTAAAGTAGGAGACTATATGACTCATCCAGCATTTATAAGTATTCCAAGCACAGGATTTTGGGTTGGAAAATTTGAAACTGGATATGATGGAGCAACTACAAAAGGAGAAGCCGAACAAAACATTCAAGATGCAAGTAAAGTCATCATAAAACCAAATGTATATAGTTGGAGAAATATTCAAGTAGCTAATGCTTTTTATACAAGTTACAATTATAAAAGAAATTTAGATAGTCATATGATGAAGAATACGGAGTGGGGAGCAGTAGCTTATTTACAGCACAGCAAATATGGATCAAGTACTAGTGTAAGAATTAATAATAATTCGGATTATTTAACTGGGTATCAAGCAAATGATGAGATTATTTGTGAAGAAGGTAGTGATGGGAAAGAGTGCAATCAATATTGTAATGATAGTAGTTGTAATGTTGCTTATCCGAAAAGTGTTTTAGCAAGTACTACCAATAATATAAGTGGAATTTTTGATATGAGTGGTGGAGCCTGGGATTATGTTATGGGATTTATGGCAGATCAAGTTGGTGCACCTTACAGTGGAAGAAATAGTTTATATAATTCGGGCTTTAATGGAGCTTTTGGATGTCCTGATTGTGATAATGATACAAGTGGTTTAACTGAATTAACAAATGGATATGCTTGGCCAGAGAAAAAATATTATGATTTATATTATTATAACGATATGAATAATAATCAATTTTCAAAAAGAATTTTAGGAGATGCAACTGGAGAGTTAGGCCCAATTGGTTTAATAAACAATTCCTTTCAAAGAAATAGTTGGTATAAGGGGTTTGGATACTTTTTAATAAGAAGCTATCCAATATTTAATAGAGGAAGTACAAATCAATTTGTTTTTTCATATGCACATAGTGGAAATCAACCAGATCGAAGTTTTCGAATAATCTTAACTCCAATAAAAAGCTAAATGGAATACGAAACAGCTTCCTAGAGAAATACATTTCAGTAGAAAATATTTATTTAAAAAAAAAGAACATCTCTTTTAGATGTCTTATGCAATTTTTTTTGCTTCACGAGCACTGATAATTACTTTTTTTCCATCGATTGTTTTCTTTTGTAAATTTGGTTTTTGACGTCTTTTTGTAGCATTTAAAGCTTTACTTCTTGAATTTACTGTTAAAGGTTTTTTCGTTGTTACTTTTTTTGCCATTAATACTCACCTCCGCGTTTCTTTTCTTTAAAAATTTTAGCAAAATATCTGGAATAAGTCAATTATAAACCGATAGTTGTTTCAATTTCTGGGGAATTTTCGTGAAAATTATACATTTTTGATATAAAAAAGAAAATATAAAAAATAAGTAAAGTCTCACCCAATTACTAGAATTCTAAGTGGAATTTTGTTATACTGTAACTTAGTAAGGCGGGTGAGGCAAAATGTATGTTCCAATTAAAGTTACGACAGATTATTCCATGATGAAAAGCCTCATAAAAATTCCCGATTTAATTGCTTTTTTAGAAAAAAATTCTACCTCTGTATGTGGAATATGTGATGAAAATTTATTTGGAGTCATGGAATTTTATGATGAATGTATAAATCACAACATTACACCTTTAATAGGTTTAGAATTAGAATTAGCTAATTGTCATTTTTATGTCTATGCAAGAGGATACACAGGATATCTTACTCTATTAAAATTGCATACCAAAAAGGAACAAAATACTTTATCCGTTTTTGATTTAGAAACTCATAAAGAAGATTTAAACATCATCTTACCATATACTTATCTTCCAGAATACAAAGAATATGCTACAAAATTTTCCCATTTTTATATTGGATTTACTACTGAATACGAAAAAAATAATGCTTCTATTTTAACAGATAAATTGTTATTTTGTCCAAATTTTAAAATGTTTTTTAACGGTGATAGCTCATATCTAACTATGTTGGAAGCGATTGATACCAACAATGCTTATGCTTTATTAGAAAAAAAAGACTATGAAAAAAATTCTTTAATGTACTATATAAACGAAAATTATGAAGATGAAATTTTAAAAGATTTTATAAAAACTTCTACTGTAGAAATTCCAAAAAACAAAAGATATATTCCACATTATTTAAAAGAAGGATCATCCTTTCAATTTTTAAATTCGTTAGCAAGTAAAGGTTTAAAAAAAAGGCTACATGGAAAGTTGGATCCAACCTATGTAGATCGTCTTCATTATGAACTTTCTGTAATTGAAAAAATGGGATTTGCTGATTATTTTCTAATTGTCTATGATTATGTTTTATTCGCGAAAAAAAATGGAATTTTAGTGGGAGCAGGAAGAGGAAGTGCTGTGGGTTCATTAGTAAGTTATTCGCTTGGAATTACCGATGTAGATCCTTTAGAATATCACTTGCTTTTCGAACGATTTTTAAATCCGGAACGCGTAACGATGCCTGATATTGATATTGATTTTGAAGAGACAAGAAGAGATGAAGTCGTAAAATATGTCAAAGAAAAATATGGCAAAGATAAAGTAGCTAACATTATGACTTTTGGAACATTAAAAAGCAAATTAGTCTTGCGAAGTGTAGGAAAAGCTTTAGAAATTCATCCAAGTATTTTAGAACCTTTTTTAAATAAAATAGATCCGAAATTAAACTTAAAAGAAAATTTACAAAATAAAGAAATCAAATATTATGTAGAAACCCAAGCAAAAATAAAACAAATGGTTCAAATTTCTTTAAAGTTAGAAGGCTTAAAAAAACATATTTCTACCCACGCAGCTGGAGTAGTGATCTCAAGTGTTTGTTTAGATGACGTGATTCCAATTCATTATAATGGAGAAGAACTCTTAACCGGTGTAACTATGAACTATCTAGAAGAATTAGGACTTTTAAAAATGGACTTTTTAGCATTAAGAAATTTAACAATCATCGCGAATATTTTAGAGTTAATTGAAAAAAATACAGGCTTGAAAGTCAATTTAAATACCATTCCTCTAAATGATGAAAAAGTATTAAATTTATTTGCCAATGCGAAAACCGTGGGTATATTTCAATTTGAAAGCGAAGGAATGAAAAATTTCTTACGTAAATTAAAGCCAACTTCTTTTTTAGATATCGTGAGTGCCATTGCTTTATTTAGACCTGGACCTATGGAAAATATTGATTCTTTTATACGACGTAAAGAAAAAAAAGAAACCATTACATATCTTCATCCCGATTTAGAACCTATTTTAAAAGAAACATATGGTATCATTGTTTATCAAGAACAAATCATGCAAATTTTAGTGAAAATAGGTGGATTTTCGTTTGCCGAAGCCGATACAATTCGAAGAGCGATGAGTAAGAAAAAAAGAGAAGTAATTGAAAGTGGAGAGAAATCCTTTTTAACTGGAGCTACGAAGCGAGGATATGAATTAAAAATTGCCAGAGAAATTTACGATTTAATTTTAAAGTTTGCAAATTATGGCTTTAATAAATCTCATTCAGTTTCTTATGCTTTAATAGGATATCAAATGGCTTATTTAAGAGCCTATTATCCAGTATATTTTTTAGCAAATCTACTAAATATGAATGTAGATAGTGTAGCTAAAACAAAAGAATATATGGCTTTAGCAAAACAAGAAGGCATTACTTTTCTTCCACCTTCCATTAACGAAAGTGATGTTTCATATATGATTTTAAAAAATTCATTGCGAATACCTTTATCCATTATTAAAAATATAGGAACAGAATCTGTAAAAAGTATTTTAGAAGAAAGAAAAGCTCATGGTAAATTTCAAGACTTTTTAGATTTTGTAGTTCGAACCTTTGGAAAAAGTGTAAATCGTAAAACCATTGAAGCATTAATTATGGCTGGAACTTTTGATGAATTTAAGATGAATCATCGAACCTTAAAAGAAAATATAGATATTGCTTTAAACTTTGCGACGATTGCCAATGATTTAGATCCAAGTTTAGTAATGAAACCGAGTTTAGAAGAAAAGGAAGATCTGAGTAACGAAGAAAAAAGAGAAGAAGAATTTGCTTCCTTTGGATTTTATGTAACCAATCATCCAGCGAGTAAATACCTAGATCCATCTATCATGAAAATAGAGAATATTGCCCAATTTCATAATAAATATGTAACTTGTGTTGGCTTACTGGAATATAAAAAGGAAATCTTGACGAAAACGGGTGAAAAAATGGCTTTTTTAACCATAAGTGATGAAACAGGCTCAGGAAATTTTGTGGTTTTTGCTTCAGAAATGCAGGAACTAAAAGACATTAAAATAGGCGATGTAGTCCTTGTAAAAGGAAGGGTCGCAAGAAGATATATGGAATATCAAATAAATATAAATAAAATAGAAAAATTAAATGAAGGAGTGTAGTATGGCAGAAGATGTAGTTCGTTTTTTAGATAGTATATCTTTTTTAGAAGATCGCAGTCTTTTAAAAGACTTAAATATTGAAAAAGTGTTATTGCATAAAGCGACAGAAGTTTTTGAAGTGGTTTTAGTGCATCCAAAAGTTCTTCCTTATTCTTTAGTAACCGCTTTATTTAAAGCAAGTGAAAACGGCATTAAAAACAAAGAAAAATGTCAAATCACTTTAAAGTATCAAGAAGTAACAAAAGAAGATATTTTAAATTATGTTACAGAATTAATTCAAGAATGGGTTTTAAAAAAGCCTTCATTAGTAGGTCTTTTAGAAAATAAACCATTATTTGAAGAAGATACTGTTTTACTGCAAGTAGGAAATAAAACTGAAGAAAGAGAAGTAAACTTGCTACTTAAAAATTGGATAGATTTATTAAAACAATTTGGCTTAGGAAACGTTTCATTTAAAGTGGAATGCAATAGTGAATTACAAAAAAGCATTCAAGAAGAAATAAAAAAAGATAAAGAAGAAAGAGAAGTCGTAGAGACAAAGCCAAAAATTGAAGGAAATTTATTATTAGGAAAAGAGATAACAGGCGAAACTACCGCGATAAATAATGTTATGGGAGATGCTAAAAACGTAATTTTTGAAGCCTACATTTTTGGAATAGATACTTTAGAAAGAGAAAATATTAACATTATTACTTTAAAAATCAGCGATAAAACCAACTCTATTTTAGCTAAGATATTTAAAAAAGATAAAAAAGAATATCAGGCAATTTTAGGAAGTTTAAAATCAGGAAATTGGTATCGTTTTCAAGGCAATGTCGAATTTGATAATTTTGCAAAAGATTTAGTAATGAGCATTCGAAATTTAGAAAAAATGGATTCAAAAGATGAAGTAGAAAAAGACGACGCAGAAATACCTAGAGTAGAACTTCATACTCATACTATGATGAGTGCTATGGATGGAGTAATTGATGCCAAATCTTTAGTGAAATATGCTTCTAAAATGGGTCAAAAAGCAATTGCAGTTACAGATCATAACTGTGTCCAAGCTTTCCCAGATTTATATCATGCTGTTTGCGATTTGAATAAAGGAAAAGAAGGTAAGGATCGCTTTAAAGTTTTATATGGAGCCGAGATGAATGTTGTAAATAATGATGTGGATATCATTTTTAATCCGCAGGAACACAATCTTTTAACCGATACGTATGTAGTATTCGATACCGAAACAACAGGTTTCTATGCTGGCAGCGATCAAATGATTGAAATTGGAGCAGTAAAAATTAAAGATGGGAAAATACTGGATCGTTTTGATGAGTTAATCGATCCACATCGTCCTCTTCCTAAAAAAATAACCGAGCTTACCTTTATTACCGATGAAATGTTAGCCGGTAAAGATAGTGAAGAAAATGTTACAAAAAGATTTTTAGAATGGGCAGAAGATTATCCAATGGTTGCTCATAATGCCAAATTTGATATATCTTTCATGAAAGCAGCTTGTAATAAATATGGCTTTGGCGAATTTAAAAAATGTGTCTTAGATACCATGAGTATTGCGAGAATGCTTCATCCAGAATGGCCAAACCATAAACTTCAAACACTCACGAAACGTCTAGACGTTCCATGGGATGAAGATAAACACCACCGTGCCGATTATGATGCCGAAGGAACAGCCCTAGCTTTTTATAAAATGGCAAAATCCTTAGATGATCAAAACATCTCGACAACCACAGAACTTTTAAACAACATTGATACCGATTCTTTAGTTCGCTTTTCCTTTCCATTTCATGCAACCATGATCGCCAAGAATCGCGATGGTTTAAAAAATCTTTTCAAAATCATTTCTATTGCCAATACAAGATATTTGTATAAAAATGAACAGCCAAAAATTCCTAGAAATGAAGTGGCAAATTTAAGAGAAAATCTCTTAATTGGCTCAGGTTGTATCAACGGTGAAATTTTTGATAAAGCGGGAAGTAAAGAAGATGAAGAACTTGTAAACATGATGAGCTTTTATGATTATATTGAGGTACAACCAGTAAGTGCTTTCACTCATTTAATTGGACCAAATTCAAAATTTCCAAATGTCTATGCCGCAGAAGAATTTTTAAAAAGAATTATCAGGATAGCAAAAGAAGCTGGAAAACCGGTTGTTGCAACTGGCGATGTTCATAATTTACGAAAAGATGACAAAATCTATCGAGAAATTATTATCAATCAAAAATTCAACGGCAAGCTTCATCCATTAAATAGAAGAGGAATTGAAGTGCCAAATATGTATTTAAAAACAACAAAAGAAATGCTTGAAGATTTTTCTTTTTTACCGCCTGAAATAGCTTACGAAATCGTCGTAGAAAATCCAAATAAAATTAAGGATATGTGCGAAGAAATTGAAGTTATTATTGATACGCCAAAACCATTTGCCCCAAGAATTCCAAATTCAGTCGAAACCATGACAGAACTTGTTTATAATAAAGCCAAAGAACTTTATGGAGAACCTCTTCCTGTAAACATTGAAGAACGACTTGCTAAAGAGCTTTATGGAGATGCATTAATTAATGCATGTAAAGAAGAAACAAGCGATGAAAAAGAAGTTTTTCTATTAGTTCACAACACGATTTTAAAAGGAAAAAAAGCAGTTATTGAAATGGTTAAAAAACATATTGAAGAAGATGGTAGTGAAGAAGAAAAAGAGAGACTTGCGGAAAAGAAACTAGGAGGTATCATCGGAGCCAATTATGACGTGATTTATTTAATTGCTCAAAAATTAGTAAAACACTCCAATGATGAAGGATTTTTAGTTGGATCACGTGGTTCTGTAGGTTCGTCATTCGTAGCAAACATGATGGGAATTACCGAAGTAAACAGTCTAGAAGCACATTACCGCTGTCCAAAATGTAAGTACAGTACTTTTGTAGACGACGAAGGAAATCCTTTAGGTCAAACCTATTCTTGTGGCTTTGATTTACCAGATAAAAAGTGCCCAAAATGTGGAGAAAAAATGGCTAAAGATGGACACGACATTCCATTTGCAACTTTCCTAGGTTTTAATGCCGACAAAGTACCAGATATCGATTTGAATTTCTCAGATTTAAACCAAGCAAGTGCTCATGAATATACCAAAGTTTTGTTTGGAGTAGATAATGTTTATCGTGCAGGTACGATTGGTACTGTTGCAGAGAAAACAGCTTATGGTTATGTAAGAGGCTACTGCGAAGCCAAAAATATTATCATGCGAAATATCGAAGTAGAACGACTTGCAATTGGTTGTACGGGTTGTAAAAGAACAACAGGTCAGCATCCAGGAGGAATTGTCGTTATTCCAGATTATATGGAAGTCTTTGATTTTACACCTTTCCAATATCCAGCTGAAGATCCAACCAGTGCTTGGCGAACAACCCATTTTGATTACCATGCCATTGATGCCGATGTTTTAAAACTAGATATTTTAGGACACACAGATCCAACGCAACTTAGAATGATTCAAGAATTAACGGGAGATGATGTAACAAAAGTACCTTTAGACGACAAAGGAGTCATGGCCTTATTTACAGGAACAAAATCTCTTGGTGTAACAAAAGAACAAATCATGTGTGATACAGGAACACTTGGAGTTCCGGAATTCGGTACACCATTTACAATTCAGCTTGTAAAAGATGCAAAGCCGACAACCTTTGCCGAACTTGTAAAAATATCTGGTCTAGCCCATGGAACAGACGTATGGTTAAATAATGCCCAAGAATTAATTCAAAAAAATATTTGCCCATTTAAAGAAGTAATCGGATGTCGTGATGATATCATGGTAGGCTTGATGAAAAAAGGAGTTCCAGCAAGTAAAGCATTTAAAATCATGGAATTTGTTCGTAAAGGAAAAGCAAGCAAAGATCCAGCTCAATGGAATGAATATGCCGAAGAATTAAGAAAGTATAATGTTCCAGAATGGTATATTAAATCTTGCCAAAAAATAAAATATATGTTCCCAAAAGCTCATGCCGCAGCTTATGTTACAAGTGCTTTTAGAATAGCTTGGTACAAAGTGCACAGACCACTTGTATACTATGCAAGTTATTTCTCAACAAGATTTCAAGATTTTGATATCGATTCAATGGTCAAAGGCTATGATGCTATACGTTCAAAAATGCTAGAACTTCAAAGTAAAGGATATGACATGACCAATAAAGAATCATCTCTTTTAGAAACCTTAAAACTTGCTTTAGAAGCTACTGCAAGAGGAGTAAAATTCAAAATGATCGATATTGAAAAAAGTGATGGCAATAACTTTGTCATGGACGAAAGCGATAATAGTTTGATCATGCCATTTAGAAGTCTAGACGGACTAGGAGATTCCGTAGCTTCAAAAATCATTGAAGAAAGAAAAGAAAAAGCATTCTATAGCATTGAAGATTTCCAAATACGAGGCAAAGTAAATCAAACGACCATAGATAAAATGCGAGCAATGGGAATTTTCGAAGGGATGCCAGAAACAAGTCAATTAAGTTTATTCTAGAAATGAAGAGGTGGAAAAATGTTTGAAGAAATCGTAGCTATAAAAATAGTCGATCCTAAAAAAAATACAATGGAGCGTATTTTTATAGAAAATGCTGAAGAATATAATCGTATATTTGATAGTTTATATATTCGAGAATGTATCGTAAAGACAGAAAAAGCATTTGTCTTTCGTGATGTCCCGGTGGGGTGGAAGTTGTATGACTGTCCAAAAGTCTATCTTACAAAAGAAGAAAAAGAAAACTTTGAAAAAATGCTTGTAGAAGAAACCGATGAGCAAATAATAGAAGGTTCTTATAAAGGAAGTTTTAGGCCTCAGTTGTTAAAAAAATCTTTCCTTAAATATTTTCAATTTTTACTCCGAATGTTTAAATACAAAATAAAAAAGGAAACTTTTTATTATGGAGAAAATACGGTTCATATAGAAAGTGATGAATCAAACATCTTTGAAGCCCAATTTGAAGATCCATATACTAAAAAAATTACAAGAAGAAAAAATAGATAAAAACTTTCTTTTTTATGAAATTTCCCATTTATGATGAATGGATTTATCTCATTTTTCTTTAATTCGATAATTAGTCTCTGCTAGACAAAAAATAATCTTGCTCTTCCTTTTTATTTATGCTAAAATACATATAGTTTTGATGTGAGGAGGTTATACCTATGGCTAAAAATGAAAATAGACAATTTATTGGTTTAAAGTGTTCTCGCTGTGGAAAATTAATTCGTCCAACAAGCAAAAATAAGAGAAATACACCAGATAAATTAGAAATAAAAAAATACTGTCCAAATTGCCGTCAAGCAACAGTATTTAAAGAAACAAAATTAGGAAAATAATAAAAGGAGGAAGATACCATGAATATCAATATTAATGATATTAAAAATGGCATGACCATTATTCTTGATGGCAATCTTTGTCAAATCATAGAATTTCAACACGTAAAACCTGGAAAAGGTAGTGCTTTTGTCAGAATGAAAACAAAAAATTTACGAACAGGAGCTGTAGTTGAAAATTCTTATAATACAAATATAAAGATTGAAAGAGCTCATATTGATCGTAATCCAATGCAATTTTTGTATGCTGACGGCGACAATTATGTTTTTATGAATACAGAAACCTATGATCAAGTAGAAGTTCCAGGAAGTAAACTAGAACAAGAAAAGAAATTCTTAAAAGAAGGATTAGAAATCCAATTAGATTATTATGAAGGAGAACTTCTTGGTGTAACTTTACCAGAAAAAATTGAATTTGAAGTTGTTGAAACAGAACCTGCTGTAAAAGGAAATACAACAAATAATGCTATGAAAGACGCCAAAATTGAAACAGGTTATACTGTAAAAGTGCCTTTATTTATTAATCAAGGCGAAAAAATCATTATTTCAACAAGTGATGGTAAATATTCAAGTAGAGCTTAAGCTATAGAGAAATCTATAGTTTTTTTAATTCCAAAAAGTAGAAAAAAAAGAGCAATAGAAGGCTCTTTAAGAAACTGTTAATTTATAATAATCGGCATTGATATCATCTTTTATAGACAATAGTAAAGTTGCTTTAGTAAAATGCGTATTTTCCAAAACTTTGTTTAATAATTCTTCCGTATTTAGCCAATTCTTAATACATAAAATCACCTCATTTTGACTGTTTAAATATTCATCTTTTTGTAAAAGAGAAAAATCATAAATATTATAATTCAAAATTAAAGTTTTTTGATAAATTAAAAATTCTGGAAGAGAACTCAAATGAGTAAAATAATTATCATAAATATAAATAAGCGAATCTTCTTGATATTCATGAGCTAGAGCGAGCACTTCTGCATTTTTTTCATACAAATAAGTTGGTTTTGAAGTAATAAGTCCATACCCACTTAAGAATAGAAGAACAAGAGCACTTCCAAGAAAAACTTTTTTATTTTTAAAGCGACTAAGCAAATAAATAATAACAATAACGAGAATTGGAAGCAAAAACATCACATATCTCGAAGTATAGTCTTCTCCTAAAAAAGGCGACATTTTACTTACTAAAAGTAATACAAGGATAATTGGAAGAAGGAAAATCCAAATCGTTTTTTCTTTGAGAAAATCAAATTTTATTTTTTTACGATTCCAAATGCAATATCCTATTAAAAAGAAAATGAAAAGAATAAATAACCAAATTGGTAAAGAAAAAGAATGTAAAAGAGAATTTAAAAAATAAAGAAACATTTCTAAAGTGCTTTTAGTTCGATCAGAGCCTCCACCAATTCCTCGATAAGAAAAGAAAATATCTTCAATACTAGAAGGAAAAATTAAAATGCCAATGAAAGCTGCAACAGCATGAACCAAAAACATTTTTTTAAGAGAAACATACTCTTTCTTTTTTATAAAGTATCCAGCAACAATCAAAAATAGAATGACCGCATATATAGCAAAATAATACTGAGTCAAAAAGCCAAGGCAAATACTAGAGCCCCATAAAAAGAAATCTTTTTTTGTAAAATTCTTTTCTCTTAAAAATTTTAATGTATAATAAAGGTACAATAAAGTAAAGAAAGTAAGCATCATGTACATTCTTTGAAATATAACCGTACTTATAGCTCCCATACTAAGTCCATAGAACAAGACAGCTAAATTCGCCCATTTTTTTGGAGCAAAAAAGAAAACAATTTTATATAAAATATATAAAGTTTCAATAAAGAAGAAAAGATTTAAAAAGAAAATGGTATATTTTGTAAAATGATTTGGAGTAAAACAAGAAAAAATATGAACGAGAAAATAGAAAAGTGGAGGATGAACATCTTCTAATTGATTAAACCAAACAGAAAAGAAATTAAATGTATCTTCTTTTTGAATAGTTAAATACTTTAAGGCCTGGTTTTTATCTTGCCAAGTTGGAACCTCAGCTTTTAACACGGGATCATAACTTGTTTCATATTGGGAAGAATGAAAAAGAAAATTCCAAAAATTCTTAGCTTGAGTAAAGAAATCTCCATGTAAAAGATATGTATACAAATAATCATAATTTGCCTGAGCATATCCATAAGGTCGAAGCACATTATCATATTTATAATTACTAGAGCCATAAGAAAATATTTCATCTTCATGAAAACCTTGCTTTTGCTCTATAAAAAAAAGACAAACACAACTTAAAAAAAGAATAAGTCCTACAAAAATTTTGTTTTCTTTAATCCATTTCATAAACAAACTTCCTCTCATATATTTATTTTAACATGAATCTTTATGATGAAGAAAAAAATTTCTTTTTTAAAGAAAATTTGATATACTTATTAAGAGATTAAGGAGGAGTTATGAAGTACCGTTGTAAAATTTGTGGATATATATATGATGAAGAAAAGGAAGAAAAAAAATTTAGTGAATTAAATAAAGAATATACGTGTCCAATGTGTTTTGTTGGAAAATCTATGTTTGTTCCTTATGAAAATAAAGAAAGCGAAGAAGTAAAAAAAAGCAAAAGAATCTTTGAACATGCAGTTTTATTCGATGAAAAAAATTTGGGGGTAGCCAAAGACGATTCTGTATGTATTGATTGTGGAATTTGCAAAACTACTTGTTTAGAAAGATGCGGATTAAATTTTGGTGAGGATACTTCCAAATGTCTTACATGTGGTCAGTGTATTATAACTTGCCCGACCAAAGCCCTAAAGCCTAAAAGTGAAGTGGAAAATATTTTAAAAGCCAAAGAAGACGGTAAAATATTAATTTGCTATACCTCGCCGGCAATTCGCGTTTCCATAGGCGAAAGTTTTGGCTATGAACCAGGAACATTTTTAGTTGGAAAATTAGTTGGAGCATTAAGAAAGTTAGGATTTACTTATGTTTTAGATACAACCTTTGGAGCCGATTTAACAATTATGGAAGAAGCAAACGAATTAAAAGAAAGAATTTTGCATCAAGGTGTATTGCCAATGTTTACTTCTTGTTGTCCAGCATGGGTCAAATACGCCGAAACATTTTATCCAGAAATTTTAGATCATTTATCGACCTGTAAAAGTCCGATCGGGATGCAAGGAATTATGGTAAAAGAATACTTTGCAAAACAAATGTCTCTAGAGAAAGAAAAAATATATACCGTTGCTATTACACCTTGTACAGCTAAAAAGTTTGAACTTAAAAGAGAAGAAATTCCAGGAACCGATGCTGTAATTACTGTCAGTGAATTAACCGATTGGTTAAAAAAAGAAACTGTAGATTTAAAAAATGTAGAAGAAAGCACCTTTGATTCTTTATTAGGTGAAGGAAGTGGTGGTGGAACAATATTCGGAAATACAGGTGGAGTATGTGAAGCAGCATTAAGAACTCTTTACTATGATTTAACCGGTAAAGATTATGCTCCTGAAAATCTTGAATTTCAAAAAGTTCGTGGCTATGAAAATGTAAAAGAAGCTACTGTAAAAATTGAAGGACGTGAAATTCGACTTGCTGTGGTTCATAAAATAAGTGCAGCCAAAAAAATCTTAGAAGAGGTAAAAAATGGAACCAGTCCATATCATTTTATTGAAATTATGAATTGCCAAGGGGGATGCGTTGGCGGCGGAGGTCAACCAAGATATCCAGAAGGTATGGAACAAACTTTTAAAGAAAAACGGATTGCAGGTCTATACCAAAGAGATCACGAAGACAAAGTAAAGGCAGCATATCAAAATCCAGATATCAAAAAAATCTATCAAAATTTCTTATTGGAACCTGGTAGTGAGATTGCTCATCGCTATTTACATACCAATTATAAAAAAAGAGGATAGTTTATGATTAGTGATGAATTAAAATTATTTCTTCTTATCGCTTTAACATTTGGTATTGCTTATAATTTAGTTGGTAACCGTTTGAATAAGAAAAAATACTATCCGG
Organism: uncultured Bacilli bacterium; assembly: GCA_944350145.1. Lineage (GTDB taxonomy): Bacteria > Bacillota_I > Bacilli_A > RF39 > UBA660 > Ventrenecus. The sequence continues at coordinate 7,305 of CALVOC010000012.1, read as the reverse complement.
CTGTATATAATAAAGAAAATGAACATTTTTATTTTCGAGATTTGCCATTTAAAACTTTAAGTGAAGCTTTTTGGCTTGCCTACTGTGGTCAAATGATGAGCCGTGTCGAAAACGTTTTCTATGCTTGCCTTTTAAAATGGGAATTAGAAGGCTATGTAGATATGTATACTAAAAATGATGTATATTATGTCAAAGTAAAGAAGAAAATTCCTTACACTGATCCTTTTGAAGCAAAAATCTTTAAGCATATTTTCTTATTAGGTGGTTTTAAAAAAAATGTAAAAGTAAGCAAAATTAGATTTACCTATTGGTTTAGAGAAGAAGACTTACTACGGATATCTTATCGTAAATTAAAAAAACAAGGATTTGTATTACCAGATAACATTTATGCTACCAATGCTAAGGGGCAATTTGAAATTCCGGATTCCTTAAAAGGAAAAGCTAAAGAAATGATAGGTCTTAAAAACTTTTTAGAAGATTTTACTTTAATTAATGAAAAAGGTGCAGAACAACTTGTTTTATATGAAATGCATCTAGTCTATGCAGTTTTATTCGGAGTAGCAGACGAGACAGAAAAAGAATTAAGAAGATTTTTTTCTTTACAAAGTCTAAAAAAATAGAACAACTTGATTACCAAGTTGTTTTTTGTGTTATAAATTGAAATGTTTTGTCGAAAAAGTTGCAAAAGAAAGAAAAAAAAGTAGAATAGGCTTTTGAAAAGGAGAAAAAATGTATATCGAAAATGAAAGAACTTTGTTAAAAGACAAAATAATAAAAAAAATATTATCTGGAAATACAAAAGTTTTAAAACAATATGTAAAAGAACTTTTAGAAGAAATAACCAAAAAAGAAGTAGGCATAGAATTATCCCTTATCCATCCCAACGTTGGAGTAAATAAAAATGTTGTAAACAGTGAAGTGGATATTGTTTATGAAACAAAAGAATGCTATTACAATATCGAAGTGAATAAAGATTATTCGACAAAATTAGATAAAAAAAATTTAGCTTATATTCACCAACTAAGTTTAAGAAGTATAAAAAAATCAAAAGATTATCGCTTGGGAAAAAAGTGATTCAAATAAATATAGATAATTATGATCGCTTTAAAAAAGCTAAATTTGTATATAAAGCCAGTCTTATAGAAGAAAATATTTATAAAAAAAGAAATGAAGAAATAGAAATTTATGATATCAATCTTGACTGGTTAAAGAAAGTGGACTATAATGATATTAAGAAAATAAAATTAGCCAAATTACTTTATTTATTTGTAGAAGAAGATTTAGAAAAAATCACGAAAATGTATGAAGGAGATGAACTAATGACAGATGTAAAAAAGGAAGCAGAAAAAATTCTAGAAAACTTTGATGCTTTATTATATTATGATCCCTATGAATTAGGTAAAGAGGTTGGAATGGATAAAGGAATAGATATTGGCCGTGATGAAGCAAAAATTCAAACGGCTCACAACTTAATAAAAGCAGGAATAGATTTAGGAATTATTTCTAAAGCAACAAATATAAGTATTCAAGATTTGCAAAAGATGCAAATGAAAAAAGATATCAATATATTTTAATAAAAAAAGAATTTTTCAATTTATTTTGTCAACTTGATTGTCAAGTTGCTTTTTTTGTGTTGTTTTTTTCTTTCGTTTCTTTACTTTTTTTCAGATTTTTAGTAATATAATGGTAGACAGTGGTACACTGTGGAAGAAAGTGGGGGATTACAAATGTTCATGGGAGAATATCATCATAATATTGATGAAAAAGGAAGAATTGTAATTCCAACTAAGTTTCGAGAAATTTTACAAGACAAGTTTATAGTAGTTCGAGGCATTGAAAAATGTTTATACATTTATGCCAAGAAAGACTGGGATAAACTCGTTGAAAAATTAAATACTCTACCTTTTACCAAAAAAGATGCTCGTACTTTTATTCGCAGTTTTTTCTCTGGTGCCACTGAATGCGAGTTTGACCGTCAAGGAAGAACTTGTATAGCCTCCCCATTAATTGTTTACGCCGGTTTATCCAAAGAATGTGTGATAATCGGCGCAAACGATCGAATCGAGATATGGGGACTCACAGAGTGGAACGAATTTTTAGCACAAAACGAAGAAAAACTAAGTGATATTGCTGAAAATTTATTTGGAGATGTTTAGAATGAAGCATTATTCCGTTTTAAAAGAGGAAGCCATAAATGGCTTAAATATTCATGAAGATGGAGTGTATGTAGACGCTACATTAGGATATGCCGGAGATTCATCCGAAATACTAAAAAGAATAACTAAGGGAAAATTATTCGCTTTCGATCGCGATCAAGAAGCCATTTTCTATTCGGAAGAAGTTTTAAAAAAAATTGGCAACAATTATCAAATAATTCATAGTGATTTTGTAGATATGAAAGAAAAACTTCTAGAGTTAGGAGTAACTAAAGTAGATGGAATATTGTTTGATTTAGGAGTTTCTTCACCTCAACTAGATGAAAATCGAGGATTCTCTTTTATGAGAGAAGAAAATCTTGATATGCGAATGGATCAAAGTGAATCACTAAGTGCTTTCGATGTAGTAAACAATTATTCCTATGAGCAATTAAGAGACATTTTCTATCAATACGGTGAAGAAAAAAGAAGCTCTTTTATCGCGTCTAAAATAGTTTCAGAAAGACAAAAAAAGCAAATCAAAACCACGACCGAATTAACCGATATTATAAAATCAGCAGTGGGAGCAAAATATTATTATAAAACGCATCCTGAGCGAAATATTTTTCAAGCAATTCGAATTGAAGTAAACCATGAACTAGATGACTTAAAAAAAGTGTTGCCAGAAGCCATCTCTTTACTAAAACCAGGAGGAAGGTTAGTTGTGATTACTTTTCATTCTCTGGAAGATCGGATTGTCAAACAAATTTTTAAAAAATATAGTGAAGTAGATAAAATGGTAAATGGTCTACCAGAAATTCCTAAAGAGTTTGCCCCGCTTATTCGTTTAGTAAACAAAAAGCCTATCCTTCCTAGTGAAGAAGAATTAAAAGAAAATTCGCGAAGTGCAAGTGCCAAACTAAGGATTATAGAAAGGATCTGAAAAAATGCGAAAGACTCATAAAAAAGTTACTATGTTAAAAGGAGAAAAATTTATGTATGTACTCATTGTTTTTGCCTTAATTGCTTTTCCTATTAGTACAGTATTTACTAAAGCGGTCTTATCTGAGACAAATATTTCATTAGAGCAAATGAAAAGTAAAATTGAAACTCAAGAAGGAATAAATGAGTCTTTAAGTATGCAAGTTGATGAGTTGGCCAGCTTAGATAAAATTCAAGAGGTTGCAACAGAAAAAGGTTTGGCTTATAATAATGATAACATTAAAAATGTAAATGATTAGGAGTTATGAATGAAGAAGACCAAAATGAAATTTCTAAAAATTCATTTGAATTTAAAGCTGACAATGCTCGTTGTTGGTCTTTTTTTCTGTCTTGTTATAGCAAAACTTTGTTATGTCGTTTTAAGCAGCAATGTCGATGGAATAAACCTAACAGAATTTGCTGACAATCGAAATACAACAAAAGAAACTTTATATGCCAATCGTGGAATCATTTATGATGTCGACGGAAAGCCTTTGGCTAAAAATGCAAATTCCTATAAGATCATCGCAATTTTATCTCCGTCTAGAACAACCGATATGGAAAATCCACAACACGTTGTAGATAAAGAAGGAACCGCGACCAAATTATGTGAAGTTTTAGCCAGTTCTCAAGAAAGCAAGACAAGTTGTACAGACACCTTAAAAAAATATTTTGATCAAAATTTATATCAAGTGGAACTAGGAAACTGGGGGAGAATTACCGAAGATGAACGGCAAGCTATTTTAGCTTTAGATTTGCCAGGAATAGAATTTGAAACTTTAGCGAAAAAAAGACAATACATTAATTCTTCATGGGCTTCTTACATCTTAGGATATGCAAGAAGTAATGATGAAGGCCAAATTGTTGGAGAAATGGGGATCGAAGCCTATTTTAATGAAGAATTGCAAGGAAAAAATGGTTATGTAGAATATCAGCAAGATGCTTACGGATATAAAATGGCTCAAAGTGAAGAAATTGGTGAAGATGCGGTTTCGGGCTCAGATATTTACTTAACAATCAATAGTGATGTTCAAAATGTATTAGAAAATGCTATTACCAGTTTTTCTAAAGATAAATCCCTAGATTGGGCAATGTTTACGATTATGGATGCCAAAACAGGAGCGATCGTGGGAAGTGCATCAAATCCAAACTTTAATCCAAATACCTTAGAAGGACTAAACAATTACTTAAATCCACTTGTTGGCTATCAATTTGAGCCTGGAAGTACAATGAAAATTTTTTCTTGGCTAGCGGCTTTAGAAAATGGCATTTATAATGGTGAAGAGACTTATCAATCCGGAACCATTACATTAAGCGATGGGGGAACCGTGATTAAAGATTTTAATAACGTGGGTTGGGGAACGATCAACTATGACACTGGATTTGCTTATTCATCTAACGTAGCCGCGACAAACCTTGCTTTAAAATTAGGATCAGCAAAATTAAACGATTACTACAATTTATGTGGCTTTGGTGACAAAACAGGCATCACATTACCAGGAGAGGCAGAAGGACTTGTAGATATTACCTATGAATCGGAACTAGCGAATGCATCTTTTGGACAAGGAATTTTAGTAACACCTATTCAACTTTTGCAAGCCATGAGTGCCATAGCAAATGATGGAGTGATGATTAAACCATACATTGTCGATAAAATTGTCGATAGTAAAGGAAACATTACAATGCAATCTGAAAGAACTGAGGTTGAAAGAATTGCAAGCCATGAATCTACTGAAAAAATGAAACAACTCTTATATAATGTAGTCTATAACAGTTTTAGTTATAACAAAGGATATGCTCCATCAAACGTTACAATAGCTGGAAAAACAGGAACAGCCCAAATAGCCTCAACTTCTGGAGGATATTTAACCGGTGAATATGACTACATTAAATCTTTTTTAGGAATGTTTCCTTATGAAGATCCACAATATATTTTCTACTTTGCAACGAAAAAATTTGTCGGTCCAAGCAGTGATATCTATGCAGTTGTTTCCAATACCATTAAAGAAGTAGCCAACTTAGTGGATGTAACAAAAGAAAAAAATGATGTCGATAATACCAAAATTATCTATTTAACTCAATATTTATCTCGCGATGTCGCGACAGTAGCAGAAGAATTAAAAAAACTTGGAGTAACCCCAATTATTTTAGGAAAAGGCGAATATATTATTAATCAATATCCTTTAAATGGTTCAAAGGTAGTTGCAGGTTCAAAAGTGTTCTTACTTACAAACGATACCAATATTTTAATGCCAGATGTAACAGGATGGAGTACTAATGAAATTATTCGCTTTTGCAATTTAATAGGTTTAAAATATACCTTAAATGGCTACGGAAAAGTAGTGAGTACCAATATTGCCAAAGACACTTTACTAGATCCAAATACAATGACTTTGGAAATCACTTTAGGCATTTAAAAATACCAATGTGGCGAATTGGTATTTTTTTCATCTTTACAAATTTCTATTTAATGCTACAATAAAACAAAGTGAGGTCAAGTTATGGATATTGTATGTAAAAAGAATATATTGGGGATTTTAAAGAAAAATGAGAATTTAATTTCTTATCAAGATTTTTTAAAAGCAGGCTTGAACAGTAAATTTACCAGTGAAGAATTGCTTTTATTTTTCTTAAAAAGAATTGAGCAAATGGATACTGAAAATGCTTTTGAAAAAAATTTGTCTAAAATGATTTATTTGATTTATGCAATCATGTGCTGCGATTTTAAAGAAAACAAATTTTATACATTAAGTACTTATCAAGGAATATGGGATTTTTATCAAAAAACACTTTCATTAAACCTTCAAGAAGAAAATAAAAAACATTTTTATTGGATTTTAAAAATGATTCCAGAAGAGCATTTTGATCACTTAGAAAAAGTAAAAAAGCCAAAAGAAGAGGCAAAGACAGATTCTTCTCCAATAAGCCCTGCTAAAGATACAGAAATAGAAGAATTAAAGAAAATGAATAAAAATTTACGAAAAGAAAAACATCAATTAGAAATGGCTAAAAAAGAACTTTTAGATATGAATCGTTTGCTAAAAGAAGAAAAGAAAAATATAGAAGAAAGATATCATGAAAAAAATTTTGAATTTTTTCAAATGAGTCAAGAATTGGCTAAATGGAAAAGAATAGAAAAATTAAAAGAGTTAATAGAAAATAATACAGTGTTTTCTTTACTTTATGAAGCCTTACGTAAAACCCCTTTAAATTTTGAACAAATAAAAATCCTTCTTGCAACATCTTCTATCCAGTTAACAGATGAAGAATTAAAAAGCTTTTTTGAAGAATTTAAAAAAACTTACTCTTGTGAGCCAAGCCTAATATCTATCCCATTAAAATATCGTATTAGCACTCCACATTTGCCTAGTCAAAAAAGAGTGCAAATGCCGATTCCAGATTCCAAACCTTGTCGTCTATTATTTACTTCGGATTTTCATATTTGGGATAGTAATGAGAATCTTTTAAGGCAAATGGATAAACTGTACAACTATGCGTATCAAAATGCAATAGATTATATAGTAAACCTTGGTGATTTTGCCGGTTATTGTTCTTCAAAACATCACGTACACACTTTAGAAGAATTAAATGGTATTCTGGAAAAAATCGATAAAGCTTTTTCATTAGATTCAAAAATTCCTATTTTAGCATTAGGTGGTAATCATGATGAAAACTTTGCTGAAAACGGAGTAGATCTTTTAAGGTATTTGCAGTCCAATCATGAAAATTTCTGTTCATTAGGATACAAAAATGCTTTTTTAGAATTTAATAAAGACAATAAAATAGCTCTTTATCATCCAAATCGACGTTTTAACTTGCCGAATTCTAATGAGTTAGATGAAAAAGCCATTTATAAATACATAGATGGAAAATGTTCGAAAGATAAAGTGGTTTTCTCATTTCTAGGCCATATTCATTTAAGTTCTTTAAATTTTATTTACCAATATGCAACAGTTCCTTCTTATTTAAAAGACCGTCAAAAAAATGGAGCTTTACAGGTTGAAATTTCTTTTGATTGTGAAGGAAATATTTCAAAATTAATCTTTAATCCATTAATTTTAGAAGAAAGATTAACAAAAACAACGGAAGTTGTTTGGAGTAGGAAAAAATAAAAGGTTAATTTAAGTTCGGATATTCGAAATAGATATTCGAATTTTGAAAAATAGGCAGATAAATACAATGCCTATTT
>CALVOC010000011.1 GCA_944350145.1 uncultured Bacilli bacterium | reverse complement strand
TGGAGCATCTTTAATTTTTAACTCATAATCTTCGTTTACTAAGTTTGTTAAATAATCAATCATTTTTCCTTCATCTAGTTCTTTTATTTCTTCTGGTTTAATTTTTTCTGTTTTTAAATAATTGGTATTTAATTGTTCAACAATTTGATTGATATCTTCTTCTTTAAACTTTCCATCTTCGCTGACATGAGCAGTTACGATATCCTCCATGGTATTTCTAAATGTTTCTTTTATTGTGTCATGAATACTTTCATTATCAATGATTTCATTTCTTTGTTCATAAATAATTCTTCGTTGTTCATTGACAACGTTGTCATAATCTAATAAATTTTTACGCATATCAAAGTTGTTTCCTTCGACTTTCTTTTGAGCAGATTCAATAGATTTTGTCAAAGATTTTGAACGAATAGCTTGATCGCCTACTAATCCTAAAGCCATGACCATATTTTTTACTTTGTCTGTACCAAAACGACGCATTAAATCGTCTTCAAATGATACAAAGAATTGGCTCATACCTGGATCTCCTTGACGGCCAGCACGTCCACGTAACTGATTATCGATACGACGAGATTCATGTCTTTCTGTACCAATTACGCATAAACCGCCTAATTCTTTTACACCTTCACCAAGTTTAATATCGGTACCACGTCCTGCCATATTTGTTGCGATCGTGATAGCACCTTTTTCACCCGCTTTAGCTATGATTTCTGCTTCACGAGCATGGTTTTTCGCATTTAAGACTTCATGTTTTAAGCCTTCTTTTTTTAACATAGCAGAGAGTTTTTCATTGTTTTCAACAGAAATTGTACCTACTAAAATAGGTTGACCTGTTTCATGAATTTTTTTGATTGTTTTTACTATTGCTTGATATTTTCCAGCTTCTGTAGAATAAACCAAGTCAGGTAAATCTTCACGAATTACTGGTTTATTGGTTGGAATTTGAATAACGTACATATTGTAAATATTTCTAAATTCTTCTTCTTCAGTTTTTGCTGTTCCTGTCATACCAGATAACTTATTATACATTCTAAATAAATTTTGGAATGTGATCGTTGCCATTGTTTGAGTTTCTTCGTTAATTTTAACGTTTTCCTTAGCTTCAATTGCTTGATGTAACCCTTCGCTAAACTGACGACCTTGCATTAAACGTCCTGTAAAAGGATCGACGATAACCACACTTCCATTATCCACTACGTAATCCACATCTTTTTTAAATCCGTAGTTTGCTTTTAAAGCATTATTAATATGATGAACTAAAGCAGAATTTCCAAAGTCATATAGATTTTCTAAATGAAAGAATTTTTCTAATTTTTCGGCTCCTTTTTCAGTAATCGAAACATTTTTTGTTTTATTATCAACAATATAATCTTCTTCATTCAAACTTTTTACAGCTTTATCGGCATCCATATATAAATTCTTTGCATTTTGACGTCCACCAGAAATAATTAATGGGGTTCTTGCTTCATCAATTAAAATTGAGTCTACTTCGTCTACAATACAAAAATTTAAAGGCCTTTGAACCCGGTATTCTTTTCGAACTACCATGTTGTCTCTTAAATAGTCGAATCCAATTTCATTGTTTGTAGAATATAAAATATCACAAGCATAGGCTGCTTTTTTTTCCATTGGATTCATTTCACGCATATTTAATCCAACAGTTAAGCCTAAAAATCTAAAAATATTTCCCATCCATTCAGAGTCACGTTTTGCTAAGAATTCGTTAACCGTTACAATATGAACACCTTTACCATCTAAAGCATTTAAATATGCTGGCATAGTCTCAGTCAAAGTTTTACCTTCACCTGTTTTCATTTCAGCAATATTTCCAAAATGAATAGCTAAACCACCTAAAATTTGAACATAGTATGGTTTTTCTTTTAAAATACGGTAATCTGCTTCCCTTACAACTGCGAATGCATCTACTACTAAATCGTCTAATTTTTCCCCATTTTCTAATCTTTTTTTAAATTCGTCTGTTTTAGATCTTAATTCTTCATCACTTAAAGAGGCCATTTCTTCTTCTTTAGCAACGATTTGATCTGCTATTTTTTCAAACTTTTTTAATTCTTTATATTCGGAATCAATTAATTTTCTAAATATTCCCATGTTTATAACCTCCATCGTTAACATTTTACCATAAACTCTAGAAAAATAGCAAAAATTCTTGATTTTTTTAGCTATTCTTATAAAAATTTGTTGTTTTCTATTCGCCATCTTCTTTTTTGAAGTGTATATTTGGCTATATATTGATAGTCTTGTTCTGTGGCAAAAATAATTTGATTAAATAATTCGTTTATTTCTAAATTACTAAAATATGGCGTATACATATTTAAGAATGTTTGATATTTATCGGGACTTTTGTCCTTTATATTTGTTAAAGTTTGCCATAATTTATAGGCATATTTCGTTTCATTCTCTTTATTTTCTATCATATATTCAATTACAAATTCTTCAAAAGATCCTTTGCGATTTATAATAGAAATTTCGTGATTTTCATTAATTTTAAAGTTATCATAATTTATCGAATTCATATTTGGAAAAGGATTTTGATTTAAAAAAGAATATTTTAAAAAGGTAATAATGATATCCTCTTGTGTTTTGGCTTGATATTTTTCTTGATAAAGCATTTCATATATTTCTAAAAAATAATTTTTTTGAACATTTATTTGATCTAAAGTAATAGAATTTGTTCGATATTCTAATTCATAAATTTTAAATAAAATTTCTTCTAGTTTACTTATTTCATTTTCTTTATTAGGAAATGAGTTTTCCAAATTCTGCCAAATAAATTCATAGTTTTTAGAAAACAAGCTTTTTTCAAGTTCTTCTTGACCAATTAATTCACCTATTAAGGAAAGTGCAGATTTTAAATCATCATAAGAACAATCTTTACTTATAAAAGCACTATAAATTTCTTCATAAAATTGATTGCTTTTTAAATTTTCGAATCCCCAAGATCGATCGGCATGAATTTTTTCATGGAATAAGGTGTTTATATTTTCTATTTTTATTTCTTGAGTTTGATTGTTGTATTCTCCTAGCATCGCGATGACATCGGAATTTGAAAATTGTTCTTTGCTTACTTTTATATATCTAGTGGATAATAAAGTGTTTAAATAATCTTTCCCATGATAATATTTAATGTATTCTTCTAAATAGTTTTGATAATTTGTTAGCAAATTTCTTTTTTCTTCTGAATTTATATTTTCGTTTTTCTTTAATTCTTTTTCTATTCCTTCTAATAAAAGAGATTTTTTTTGCGAATCATCATAAGAATTCCAAATCAAAAGATCTTTTATCACATTTGGATTTTCAAAAAAGTAAGAAATTGGATAATATTTCTTTAAAACAAATTGATACATCAAGAACAAACAAAACAAAAAAGTTAATAATAAATAAATTATTTTATGTTTTTTTACCATAGTAGCCCCCAGAAATTGGGAACTATTCTACAATATTTTATTTATAATTGCAACTGGGTTCTTTAGGCTTAGAAAAAGCATATTTTTTGAATATGCTTTATTCAGTATCTATAATACCGTATGAGCCATCTTTTCTTTTGTATATTACTGAAATACTATCAGTATTTATATTTTTAAATACAAAGAAATCATGATCCACTAATTCCATTTGTAAAATTGCTTCTTCTTCATCCATTGGTCTTAATTCGATTGTTTTACGACGAACAATAGATGAATTGTTTTCTTCTTCTTTTAAATTTTCTAACATTTCATATTGAATAACGTCTTTAAATTTACGACGCATTTTTGTCTTGTTTTTTCTTATTTGTCTTTCTAGTTTATCTATTGTTAAATCAATTGCTGTATATAAGTTTTCTTCAGAAGTTTCAGCTCGTAAAGTGAATTTTGGTGTTGGGATTGTTACTTCAATAATTTGTTCTTTATTTCTTATTCGAACTACGACATAGGCTTTTAGTTCCGCTGGATTTTCAAAATATTGATCTAACTTTCCTAACTTTTCTTCAATTTGGCTTTTGATTGCCTCTGTTATTTTCACTTTGTCTCCCCGAATATCTATTCTCATGATATCACCTTCCTTATGTTCATTATACCAGAAAGGCAGGAAAAAAACTACTGTATAGTAGTCAGTTTTGTGTTAATTAACAGTGTACATTACTTCTTCAACATCGATGGCTTGTAGTCCCTTAGCAGTTTCTATTAATTTAAAATCAACAATATTTCCTTCTTTTAACGTCTTGTAACCGTCTTTACGAATTGCTGAGTAATGTACGAATATATCTTCAAGATCACCATATTCGATAAACCCATACCCTTTCGTATTGTTGAACCATTTAACAGTTCCTCGTAACATCTTCTTCACTCCCTTCCTATTACTTTTACTTCAATATTACTTTATCATGACTATGTATAAACTACAATTAAAATCCATCGACAAATTCTGCAGCATGAGCCAATTTTAATTTAAACACATAAACCACGATAGACCTCATTATACTCTCAAAAATTACTATTGGTCTAGAAGTGGTGTGAAAAATGCTTTTTTGGCATCAAAAATGTTTTTGGAGCTCAAATTATTTATCAAAAAATTATTTGAATACTCATTTTCGACTTTTCAGTTCCACAAAAATTTTTTTCAAAATAAAAGTGTTATGATTAGTCCGTTGGGTTGTGGTAGGGTGAAAAAAAAGTTTATTGAAAAATCAATACAACTTATTAAAGAAAAGCGAAAGATAGAATCTTTAGAGGAAAAAAAACTACGGTATGGTCTAGAAGCATTTTATAATTTGGCAACAAAAACAACTGTTTTAATATTATTAGCTATACTATTTGATTTTGTCTTAGAACTTTTACTATTAACTATAGTATACTCAACACTTAGATTATATGGTTTTGGACTTCATGCAAAAACAAGCCTTCAGTGTTGGCTCACTACTATTCCTGTATACATTGGAGGCTGTCTTATAATCAAATATTGTGAATTTCCAATTACCTTCTCTTATATTATATGGATCTTTGGATTTTTATCTTTTCTCTTTTTTGCTCCGGCAGATACACCTGCTAGACCGTTAATCAGAAAAAATAAAAGGATAAGGGCTAAGATATTGTCTTTGGTAATTTTGACTGTATATTTAATAGTTTTCATCTATACTAAGAATCCTTTATTTCATAATACTGTTTTATATGCACTTATGATGGAATCCATTGTTATTAATCCTTTGATATATAAACTTAGTAATACACCATTTAATAATTATAAAAGTTTTCAAGAAAATATGGTTTAAACTTATATATATAAATTTAAACAAAAGAATGGAAAGGATGTGTGGTCAATATGTTTTTGACAGATATTTTGTCTGGTATTGCAAATTTATTCTCTAGATCAATTTCTTCTGCTTGTATTTTTTTCTTCTATGATGAACCTACTGTTGATAAAGACTTGCTATAATTTTTTGAACAAGAAAATAAAAAAGTAATGATTATTTATATTTATTATAATGACTCATTACTTTTTTTGTGCCTTTTATTAACTTGCATTTATTTTTTTTACTTCAATTGTACAAAAATATTTGTTATCTTTAATAGAAGTTGTTATTGTTACGGTTTTTAAACTTAAAATAGAAAACAAACCTAAGCCATTTCCTTTTTTCTTTGAAGTATAATTTTTTGTTCCTAATTTATCTATATCAATCATGCCTTCAAAACTATTAATAATTTTTAAAATTAAATTCTCCTTATCTTCAAGGATTTCCAAAAACAATAATTTTTCTTTACTTTTTTCAGATGCTTCTATGGCATTGTCTAAGGCTATACTCAATGCCTCACAGAATAAGTTATAATTTCTTGCTGTTAAAACTTCTATGATATTGTTCTTTATTTTATTATTAATCGATATGTTTAATTTCGTATCATCTATTACATTATATATTTTTTCATATATTATTCCGTTGATTCCGGTCGGTAATTGTTTAAAGTTTTTAGGTAAATTGAGTTTTCCTTTATATTTCAAAATTAAATCATCTATTAAACTGACACTTTTTTTATTTGTTACTGCTTTAATACCATTTAAGTTTGCTATCAAGTTGTGTTTTAAAATTCTATAATCATCTAATCTTTCAATATAAAATTCATTATTTCTTGTTAATATTTTTATACTTTCCTTTAAAGATTTTATTTGAGAAATTTGAATTATAAAAGAAACAGTCAGAACTAAGAACGTTGTTGAAATAAAAAAGATCATTACGGGAACTAATTGATTATCCATATATTTTAAACAAAACGATCCTAAATAAAAGTATATTATAATAAAAGCTATTAAAAGATACGAAAAATAATTTATATCATATAATTTTTTCTTCATTTTATTAATAAAATTTATAGCCTTACTATTACTACCGATTATGAAATAAGCTATTGTCATCAAAAAAGATCCTATTATTCTAAAATCAGATTTAAAAATTATATTTACACAAATCATCACTATAATATCTAAAATAATTCCTATTAACCATTGAACTATTGTATAAAATAGTAAATCTTTGTTACTAATTTTTGTGAAAATTTTATATGTCATAATTATTGATATAAACGTTATAAATGTTGTTATCTCTGGCTGTAAGAAATACACTAAAAATCCGTATATTATACAATATATAATTATATAAACTACTAGTAGCTTTCTATATCTAAATTCAAGTTTAGTAACGTTGTGCATAAAATAAATAAAACTACTATACAGTAATATTCCAACCATAATTTCAAATATTTTTATCATTTATTTATCTATCTCTTTCTTATATTTCTTTGATAATAAGTCTACTTTTTCACCAGTATCTAATATAAAATATCCTTTAGCATAATTCTTTTCAACAATTCTATCTTTATTCGCAATACAACTTTTATGAGTTCTTATGAATCTATCATCTAAAAGCTCCAATAATTTTTCTAAAGTTAAACTTGTTTTAAATTCGTTAGACTCAAATGCGTGAATTACCGATTTTTTGTCTTCTTTGACAATATATAGAATATTTTTCATATGAAGTTCTAATTCTACATTGTTTCCACTTATTTTTAGAATTTTCTTATCATATTTTTTATTAATGATTTTTAAAATGTCTTCTTCTAGTCTATGTTCCATATCTAGAAATTTCTCAATGAAATCAAATACTTCTAAAATGTTTCTATGCACGGTCTCAAACATTTTATCATGACTAGTAACAAATATTATTTCACTATCCCAATCATTTTCTCGAATCTTTTGAGCAATTTCTATACCACTTATGCTGCCATCTAATTCAATATCCATGATATATACTTTTCTAAAGGTTTGATCATCTATCTCTTTTTGTAAATCTTTAGTGTATTTTTCAAAATATTTTACTTCATAATCTTGATTGGTACCAATACTTATTTTTATTAGTAACTTTTTAATCTTTTCTTGTATTTGGGTATTATCTTCAACTATTACAAATCTTATCATCTCAAAACCCTCTTTTCTTACGTTGTTTACTGTAAGCAATTATACCATAAAACAACATAAAAAATAAATACCTAATTAAGGTATTTTAGAAATTAAATGATTTTTATAGTCATGATAATAAAAAATTCGTTCTTGTTTTAGTTTATTTACTATATTAGGAATAGTAGTATTACTGCCTAATAAATATATTTTTGACTTTTTTTCTTTGCTTAATATATATTTTAAAGTGCTTTCTAATGTATTAAAAATATAAAATGGATAAATAAAACTATTAATTTTTTTGTATTCATTTTTTAACATTATTAAATAGTGTTTATGAATATTTAAGTATATTTGATTCTTTTTAAAATTATATAAATTTATTTCTTTTATATATTGAATACGGGTTATTCCCAAATTGTTTAAAATTGTTGTAAGCACTTCTTTATCCATTTCAGTATAATTAGCTGGAACTATAATGCTCATTTTTTGAGCTTTAAATAAAGTTACCCATTTTTGCCTTACTATTAGTTTATGTAGCGATAGTTCAAAAATAGAAATGTTTTTAATTTTTCCAAATTGCATAGCTTCTTTTGGAAATTCTATTTCTTCTATTTGCTTTTTATCTTTATATTGAATAGTGTTTTCATATAAATATATAGTAATCATTTTAAAAAAATCCCTGTTGGGATTAGTTTAATTCGGAAATGTTTTTATCAAATAATGTATTAGGATTTGTTAAAACACCATCAATATACGTTTCAAACAATAAAGTTTGAGGTTTGTTTGTTTGAAGTTTGCTTGTTCCTGAAGTGGCAATTACTTGACCAATATTAACCTTATCGCCTTTATTTACTTTTATTTCTCCTAAAGTATAATAAATTGAAGTAAGCTTTGTACTATTTTCAATGGTAATTACTTGACCAAGTATTTCATCTTCTTTGATTTCTTTTACTGTTCCATCCATAATCGCTACGACATCAAATGCTTCATCACTTTCATAAAGAACTCCTGTATTAGGCATATAGGTATTTTCATAGAAAATTAAAGCATTTTCTTGATTTTCAGCACTTTCTTCTCGATTGTAAAAATCTTTCGCAACACTTACTTGATCGCTTGTGTATGGTCGAACAATTTTTACTTCTTCTGTGTTTACTTCATTATTCACTGGTTGATCAGTAGTTTCTTCAAATACACTCGTACTGTAATTATAATTTTCATCCTTACTTACTTGATTTTCTAAGAGACTTTTGCTTAGAAAAGTTATTCCAACTACCATCATAGCCAAAACTAATAAATATAGTGTTGGTAAAACATATCCTTTTAATTTTCTTTTTTTCATTCTTGATCCTCCTCATACATATTTTGGGAGGATCTTTTTATTTTATACCTATAATTTTGAGATTTCAGTGTTTTGATAATAGTGTTTTAAAATTTGTTCATAAGTATATCCGGCTTTTGCCATTCCGTTGGCTCCATACTGGCTCATTCCTACTCCATGACCATATCCTTTAGTAGTGATATTTACTGTATCATTTGTAATCTCTATTGTAAAATCGGTAGATCTTAAACCAAGTTTTGTACGTACTTCGGTTCCTTTAAGTGTTTTTTCATTAATTGTTATAGATAAAATGCGGTTTGAATCACTTCTTACTATATCTTTTATTTCAATGTTATCGCAAGAAATTTCTAAAGATGAGCAAAAATCTTGTTTAGATATTGTTTTTGTAAAACTATAATTAGTTAAACTTTCATTATCCCATTCGGAAGATACACTATTTAAATAAGGGAGGTCTTGAGAAAAAACTAATTCACAATTTTCTGTATAACCATTACTCATTGAAAAATAAAAGGCATTAATGATTTCATTATTATAAGTTAATACTTGACCTTTTGTGGTTTCTACTGCTTCACGAATTTTTAAATAATTGGGAAAGAAATTGACATTCCATTGAGCTAATAAGGTTTTATTATCTTTATAGGCTTGATCTTTTGTTCCAATAATTAAATCATAATTTAAATTTCTAGTGTTTTTTTTATACATTGCAAAGGTTCTAGCTGCTATGGCTTGGGCTTTCAAAGCTTCCATTTCAAAACTTGCAGGCATTTCTGCAGCTACAACTCCTATAATATAGTCTTCTAAATTAATTTCTGTTATGGAATTATCACTTTCATTTAAAAGTCGGATAATAATTGGTGTTTCTCCTTCTAAAACGGGTATTGGAGAAGTTACTTCTTTAACTGAAAAGATTACAATAAATAAAATAGCCGTGAGTATACATACTACGGCTAAGAGGATTTTGTTTTTCATAAGATTCTCCTTATAAAAATTCTGAAACAAATTGAGTTAATAGATAACCAAGAATTAGGCTTAATATTAATACAAGTATTCTAGTTTCCCATATACGATTTTTCCGGATTATTTTTTCATAATTGATTCCAGATAAAGCAAAGGCAGAAAGCATAGAAAAAAATATATATAAATAGATTTTATAATCCATTATATGCTCCATTCTCATAATCTATTATTTTTTTTATTCTTCTTAAATGTCTTTCTTCGCTTGCAGGTTTTGTATTTAAGAAAGTCTTTACAATTTTTAGGGCTTCTTCATGAGAAATTCCCCCGAAAGCTATCATATTTGCTCCATTATGATTTTTGGCATGATGAGCATCTTCTTCTGTTAAAACTCTTGCACAACGTATTCCTTTTACTTTATTTGCTGCTATTGAAACACCTATTCCATTTCCACAGATCAATATTCCTAAATTGTCTTGATTTTCAGCAACTTTTTGAGCTATATCAAAGGCAAAATCCGGATAATCATCTTCATCTGTAGTCGGTAATTTTGACATTTCTATATCTATTCCTGCTTCGTTTAAAGTTAGATATAAATAGTTTTCTAATTCTTTTCCACGATGATCTGCTCCTATATATAATTTCATGTCTATTCCTCCTTTTAATATAGTTTTATTATATAATGTTTTTAACACAAAAAAAAGAAAAACGACTTATTTTTCTTCTTTATTCATGTTATATTTACGATTAAATTTTTCAATATTACCAGCACGACTTGCTTTTCCTTGTTTTCCAGTATAGAATGGATGACATTCTGAGCATACTTCAACTTCAATATGATCTTTAGTTGACATTGTTTTGAAGGTTGCACCACAAGCACAAGTAACTGTTACTTCTTTCATTTCTGGATGAATGTTTGCTTTCATAACAATACTCTCCTTTCGCCATACCTCATTCAAGGCATAGAAAATTTCATTTCTTATGTATTATATCATACTTTTTTTAAGAGGCAAGCAATTTTACACATTTTCTATTATTTTTTCACTTATATATTGATGTGCTTTATAATTAAAATAATAGCTATTTGGAGTAAAAAAATAGTTTTTCTGTTCACTAATATTCGTAATATCTATAAATATAATCGAATATTTTTCACATATTGCTTTTAATTGTTCATTGATCTTTTGAATAGTTTCTTTTGAAATTTTCTTAGTAGGATATAAACTGATTAAATAAATGGATTTTTTGTTGTAAATACGGAGCATTTTTAAGATTTTGTCCATGTTTTTTACATATTTAGCAATTTTATCTGATGATAATTCTGTTTCAAAATGTAATTCATCCATTCCTAAAGCGATCGTTAAGATCTTTGCTTTGGCAATGGCTTGAGTGATAGAAGTATTTGTACTTTCTAAAGTATAGTTGTTTTGTAATTTTAATAATAAAGTTTCTGTTGTTTCTTTTTCATTTGTAAATTCAGTAATATATTCTTTTAAAATACTGTTTTCTTCATAATAATCTTTTAAATAATCATTATAACTATATCCTTTTACATTATAGGCTGTTTGTCCTATAGCTATTCCATCACCTAAGGCAACAATGTTCATATCTTCATGATAAAGTTTTTTATAAATAAAAAAAGTTAATATTGTTCCCATTGTAATTGTCAATAAAATTATTTTTTTCATGCTTTCTCCTAGTAAATAATATGTAAAAAAAGCGAGAAAATGTTATTTTCTCGTTAATTTTGGTGCTTCATTTGTAAATTCATTTATTAAATTTATTACTTCTGATGTATGCGTATTTGCAATATCATGACTGCCATTTTGAATTATTTTGATTCTTTCTAGCACTTCTTTGCTTACTGAATTCATCATTCTATTTGGATCAACCATGTTGTCTAAGGATCCATAAATAATAATGTATTGATTTTTATTCATTTTTTCTAATTCATCAATAATTTCTACTCGAACAATGGATTGATAGCTATTACGTAAGAAAGGTGTTCCGTAGACCATTTCTGGAACTTTTATTTTATGAATTAAATAAAAATCACGTACTTTTTCGCGAATCGGATCTAAAATTTTTGGAGTTTTTATAAATTCTTTTGAATTATCTTTATTTCTAATTAAAGCTGGAGATATTAAAATTAGTGAAACTTGTTGGTTAAATAATTTATGATATGTAACTGCAACTGCCCCACCAAAAGAATATCCTAATATATAATCTGGATAAAATTTTGTCTTTTCTATATACTCCTGAATATATTTTGCAAAATCTTCTAAAGTATACCCATGTACATTTGGCTCTTTTGTTAATCCAAATCCCGGTAAATCTGGATAGCGTATTTCATAATATTTTTTTAATTCTTCCAGAAATTTTTTCCGATTTTGCCAAGCATTATGATCTATTCTTCCATAATAATTTTCATAATCCCAACCATGAATTAATAATATTTTTTTCATTCAATCACCTTTTCTAGATTCTCTAAAGCAAAATTATTAAATTTGCGATAGTAACCTCCATAATGATAAAAGATCATAGTATCTTTTTTGATTTTTTTAATAAATTCGTGATTTTTTACAATTTCAACATTAGAAGAAGTTAATATGTGTTTTTCAGGTACATCGTCAAAAATATAGACTTTTTCAAAGCGTGAAAAAAATTGCTCTAATTCTGAATAGTTCTCTAGTTCTTCTCCATTCGCGGTTAAAGCTCGAATCACTAATACAGCATTTTTATAATTATGTTTTGTAAATAGACTAAATCTAGCTACACCAGATACATCCCCATCAAAAATTATGTTATGATTATAAATTTTTTTCTTTTGAGTCCGGTTTTCAACTGGAGATGCATGATTTAATTGATTTAATATTTTTTCTTCTTTTAGGCCTATAATTTTTCCAATATCAAATGCTGCTTGATATTCAATTTTTGAAAGTTCTGTGTTTACGTATAGATGAATCTTGGAATTAAATTTAGAAATATCCCAAACTTCTTTTATTTGACTTTCTATTGAAAAATCTCGATAACGAATTTTATTTTCTAAAAATTTTACTTCTTTTAGTGAATTATCTGATTGATTTATTAAGGCATATGTAGCATACCGAAAAACTTCTAGTTTATATCTAACAATATCTTCTGTTGTATTTATATGATCTATCCCAATATGTTCTGGCAATACATTTAAAATTACTCCTATTTGGGGTTTTAAATATTCACTGAAAAATTTTACATGATGCCGATAGAATAAACCTGCTTCTAAAACTAAATATTCAATATCTTCCGTTAGATAATTCATTATTTTTGCTTTTAAAATAATTGGTGTTATTCTTTTGGAGTAAATTCTTAAAACTTTTGGTTTTAAAACTTTTTCAATTAGTCCAACTGTACTTGTTTTTCCAACACTTCCAGTTACTAAAATGGTTGTTGGATGAACTTTTTTTATATAATAATCGCTTAACTTATCAATACTTTCCATGATATTATTAACAATTATTAACTTTGCTTTTAAATTGGTTATTTGTTTTAACATTTGCTTTTCAACTACAAATGTAGCATTTGGATTTTTTTCAATGATATTATTTATATAAACCCGAAGATCTCGATCTGATATATACCAGCCTCCTTGATCATCATTTTTGTTTAAATAAATCGGAAAATACAAAACCTTTGCTCTATCCAAATTTATATTTTCTTTAATAATTCGCATATAATTATATGATTCTGTTTCTTTGATGTTTTTTACTTCAATAATATCGATTATTTTTTTTAAATTTTTAATTGTTATTCTATTTCTCTTTTTCATACTCATACTTCTTCTATTATTTTAATATCGGCTCCTACTTTTGATAGTTTTTCTACAATGTGCTCATATCCTCTTAAAATGTGTTCAATTTCACTAATTTTTGTTTTTCCTTTAGCAATTAGACCTGCGGTTACAAGAGAGGCTCCAGCTCTTAAATCACTTGCTACGACATCATTGCCAATCAATGGTGTCTTTCCTTTTATAAAGGCCATTTGATTTCTCACTGTAATATCGGCTCCCATAGAATTTAAATAAGGAACTTGTCCCATACGATTGGAATAAATTGTCTCTTCTAGGATACTTAATCCTTCACATTGAGTCATTAGTACTGACATTGGCTGGGCTAAATCTGTAGGAAACCCTGGATAAATTAAAGTAGCTATATTAAAGGCTTTTAATTTTTCATTTTTGTTAATAATTAAATCATTGTTTTCACTTTCTATAAATACACCTATTTCTTGTAATTTTGCTATTAAAGATGTTAAATGTTCTTTGATAACATTTTTAATCCGAAGATTTTTACCCAGTAAAGATCCAATTATGATATAAGTCCCAGCTTCTATTCGGTCTGGAATTACTTCAATCATAGCTTTATGAAGATAGTCTACTCCTTCGATAGTGATTTTACTTGTTCCTGCTCCACTTATTTTAGCTCCCATGTTATTTAAAAATGTCGCGACATTGGCTATTTCTGGTTCTTTAGCAGCATTGTTGATGATAGTTATTCCTTTTGCTTTACAAGCAGCAAGCATAATATTTATTGTAGCTCCAACACTTGCAAAATCTAAATATATTTTGTTGCCAATAAGTTCATCGGCTTTTAAAATTAATTTATTATCTTCTTCTATAATCTTTGCTCCTAGAGCTTGAAAACCTTTTAAATGAAAATCAATTTTACGATTTCCTATTTTACATCCACCAGGCAAAGAAATTTCAACATATTTATTTCTTCCTAATAGTGCTCCCATAAAATAGTACGAAGCTCTTAATTTTGAAGACAGTTCTTCTGGAATATAAACGTTTTTTATCTGTGTAGAGTCTATCGTTAATATATCCTGATTTACTTTTACTTTTCCATTTAAAAGTTCAATGATTTTTATTAAATCATCGCGATCGGATATTTCTGGTACATTATAGATTGTTGTTTTTTCATCACAAAGAATCGCGGCCGGAATTAGTGCCACTGCACTGTTTTTTGCACCAGAAATAAAAATCTCGCCAGTTAAGTTGTTACCACCTTGAATTTCTATTTTTTGCATAAAATCATTCCTTTTATTCATATTTTACTATATCAAATATTCTTTATTTTTAAAAGTTTTTTGACTCTTATTTACATATATGAAAGATTCCTAATATCACCAAGAGAATAAATCCTAAGATACTCGCTTTATTTCCTAATTTCTTTGAAACATATTTTCCTATATTTAAACCAATGAGAGTAAAAATAAAGCTGATACATGAAAATAAAAACATGGCTAGTATTTTATTTTTAGTAATTGCCGTTAATGCAAGGCCGGTTGAAAAGGCATCTATAGATACACCAAATGCAAATAAAAACATTCCAAATAAAGATAAATCAATCGTTGTATCTTCTTCCTTTTTTACCATGTCTATTAGAAGATTAATAGCTATAAAAAGTAAAATACATCCTAAAAAAAGATTGCTATTTAAAGAAAAAAATTGCATGATTTGATCTCCTACTATATTTCCAAGTAGAGGCATAATAAAATGCATAATTCCGACTAATAAACTTAGTTGTACACATTTCTTTCTTTCTAAATTATAAGTTCCAACTCCCAAAGATAAAGAAAAGGTATCCATACTAAGTGCAATCCCTATTAATAAAATATTTAGTATTTCTTTCATAAAAAAGTCCCCATTACATTGTATGGAGATTTAATTTTTTTTATGAAGTATACTTTTCAATTATTTCTTGAACATAAAATTTATAATTTATTTCATCCGTATTTTCATTTTTGGCTTCTAGTAAACATAATGGAGGAAACATTACACACCACCAATTGTTGCCTATTCCATTACCTAATGTAATGACTAGAGATTCATAATTTCCGCTTTCATAGTTAACTCCATGATATTCTTTTTCGGGAAAATAATTCATACCAAAAGATATTTTATTATCTGTAGTATAGTTATTCACAATATTTTGAATATTATCCATGTTTTCTTCTATAATTTGCTTTGCTTCTTGACTATTTTTAGCAGAAATCATAAGTTTATTCAATTCTTCTTCTAAAGCATTTTTTACTTCCATTTTTAATTCTTGATCTATTGGATCATTACTATTTGCAATCACTCGAAATCGAATAGCGTCTGTAGGTATTAAAATTTCTTCTTTATTTATAAATCCATATAATAGAAAAAATACAAACAAAATAGGAATTATTTTTTTCATTTTTCTCACCTATTTTGTTTATGGAAGGAATGTTCCTTTTTTATTCAAATTCTATAAAAAGATAACGGTCTTTTTGTGTCAAATCTTTGTCAATACTTATTTTTGCTGTGGATAAGTGTTTTAAAACGAATTTTTCAATATCCTTTCCTTCAGTACATCCTATTTCAAAAGCTACAAGTTTTGGTTTAGTGGATAACTGACTAATTTTCTTGATAATTTCTTCATAAAAATATAAACCATCTTTTTTAGCAAATAAAGCATTTTGGGGTTCGAATTTTGTTTCTTTTCCAACAGGTTCAGTTTCTTTAACATAAGGTGGATTACTAATAATAACATCATAACCTTCAAAATTGGTATTTATCATATTTTCTATTTTAAAATCAATTTCTACATGATTATCTTGGGCATTTTCTTTAGCTAATTCAATAGCTTTAGAAGAAATATCTATTCCTGTTACTGAACAAGAAATGTTCTTTTTTAAAGCTATCACGATACAACCACTTCCTGTTCCCAAATCTAGAATTTTAGGATTATCTAATTGAAGGTCTTTCATTTTTTTGATAGTTTTATCTACTAATAATTCCGTTTCAAAACGCGGTATTAATACTCTTTCATCTACTTTTATTATTGTATTTAAAAATTCCACATTCCCGATTAAATATTGAACGGGATAATGATTCTCTAATTTTTTTACAATTTCACTTATGTTTTCTGGATATTTTTCTTGTAATAATTTCCAGTCTATTTCAGTTATAAAATCTGGTTTCATAATGTATACATTCTTTCTAAATAATCCATTTTATTTTCTAGAAGAATTTCATAATTTTCTCCTAATAATTGTTTTAATTTTTCAAATTTACGGATAAATTCATTAACATCGATGGTGAATAAGTCTAAGTAGTACAGTAAAATATCTTTGGTGATTGTAGTATTCTTTTCTAAATAATTTATAATATTTTGAATATTTTTCTCATCTAAATTTGCTAAAACTGATTCTTCATAACCTTCATAGACTTCTTTTAATTCCTCTTCATCAAAATATTTTTCTAGCATAATTTTACCTCTCTTCTTTTTTCTTGTTCAACTAACGATTTTAAATCAATGTGATATTTTGCCTTTAAGATACTTGGAGCTGCAGAAAAAAAAGGATGTAGTTTTTCATTTATTATTAAAGGTATTTGGTTATCTTGTAAGTAATGAATTAAAGCCAATAACTGAATTTTTGATTTTCTTAAAAATGTTATTGTAATCCAATTTTCTATACCAAAAGTTTCAGCAACTTCAATTGCATCTATGATTCTTTTTTGGGTGATAGTAAATATACTTGGAGTAAGTAGTTTAAGATATTTTTTATCATTCCAGTACGGTAAGGAGAGTTTTTGTTGTACGGATTTTGCATTACTCTTCCATATACTTGATGTTAATAAACCTTGGAATTTTGGATCGTCCCATTCTTTTAAGCTTAATATTGTTTGAACTTCTTCTGCATTACTATTCCATATACTTGATGTTAGTAAATCCTGGAATTTTGGATCCTTCCATTCTTTTAATCGTAATATTGTTTGAACTTCTTTTGCATTACTATTCCATATATTCGATGTTAGTAAATCTTTGAATTTTGGATCATCCCATTCTTTTAATCGTAATATTTTTGAACTTCTTTTGCATTACTATTCCATATATTTGATGTTAGTAAATCTTTGAATTTTGGATCGCTCCAATAAGGTAAATCAAGAATTTCTATCACAGAGTTATAACTTAAAAGATATAAGTAATCACATTTTAAGTATTCCAAGTTTCTTTTTGTTAATTCTTTATCTATTAATATTCTTTCTTCTGGATACATAATTTTTCCTTCCTAAAAAGCAGGATTATTCTCCTGCTAGTTTTCTTTTTAAATCTTCTGTAATTAATGCTTCAATTATTGGATCTAATTCTCCATCCATTACTCGATCCAATGACATCACTGAAAAACTAATTCGATGATCTGTTACTCGATTTTGGGGATAATTATAAGTTCTTATTTTTTCGCTTCGATCGCCTGTTCCGATTTTACTTTTTCTTGCTGATCCTAAAGCTTGCTCTTTTTCTTGTTCCATTAAATCATATAATTTAACTTTTAAAATTTGCATTGCTTTATCTTTATTTTTTAATTGACTTCGCTCATTTTGGCACGTTACTACGGTATTTGTTGGTAAGTGAGTTATTCTAACTGCCGAATTTGATGTATTTACAGATTGTCCTCCTGCTCCACTTGAATGATATACATCAATTTTTAAATCGCTTTCTTTTATTTCAATATCGACATCTTCTACTTCTGGCATAACTAAAACATTCTCGATAGATGTATGTACTCTTCCTTGTGTTTCAGTTACAGGAACTCGTTGAACACGATGTGCACCACTTTCGTATTTTAGCTTGCTGTAAACACTATCCCCTTTAATTGTGCATTCTACTTGAGAAAACCCTCCAGAAGTTCCTTCTACTTGGTGATTTATTTCTATTTTCCAGCCTTGTTTTTCAGCATAATATGTGTACATTCTTAATAAATCTCCAGCAAAGATGTTTGCTTCATCGCCACCTGCGGCACCACGAATTTCCATAATAATATTTTTGCCATCATTTTCATCTTTTGGAATTAGTAAAATTTCTAATTCTTGAGTTAATTTTTCTATTTTTTTACTATTTTCTTCTATTTCTAACTCAGCCATTTCTTTTAATTCTGGATCATTTACTAATTGTTTTGCTTCTTCAATATTTTTTTCAGCTATTTCATATTCAGAATATTTATCTACTATTTCTTTTAGATCACTTTGTTCTTTTGATAAATCTTTGACTTTTTTAAAATCACTCATGATTTCTGGATCCATAAGTAGAGTATTTAATTCTTCATATCTTTTTTTAATGCTTTCTAATCTTTCTTTCATTTTTCCTTTCCTTTCTATTTTTAACTTTTAAGAAAAGGGGGCTACATATTTTCTTCGTCTTCATCTATAATTACTAAATCTTTTAAATCATCATCTGAGGTATCATCATCACTATCTTCATCATAGTAAACTTCATCATTTTCTTCAGTTTCTTCTTCTGGTTCTTCTTCTATTACATCATCGTACTCTTCATCATCGTCTTCGATAATCACTTTCTCACTATGACGAGTTTTTAAATCCCAGTAACCATTTTCTAACATGATAAATTTTTTATCTGTTGTTAAAATTTCAAAAAAATCGGCAATGTGATTTTCAAAATCTTTTTCACTTAAACCTAAAACATCACAAACTTTTTTAAATAAGTCTGTAATTTTCATTTTTTGTTTAGATTCTTCTAAAATTAAATATGCAATATCATCATATCCCATTAATTCTAACTCTTCTTTTGGTATATCTTTTAATTTCATTTTTCTTTCTCCTTACATTTTATTTGGTATTTTTATACTTAGAAGTTCTAACATTTCTTTAATAATACGATTAGATAATTCTAAAATAAATAACCAATCTTGTTTTTTATTTTTCTCTTCTAGATTATTAATATGATTCTTTTCGTAAAAAGCATTCATATTTACACACATTTCATATAAATAATTTGCTAGAACAGAAGGTAATCTAGTTGTATAGCTATAGTTTAAGGTATTCTCTAGTTCTAGTATTTTCATTCTTAATTCTCGATCGGTGTCATTATATATTTCATCGCTTAAGTTAGTTATTTCTAGATTTTCTTTTTCTAAAATACTTTCTATTCTTAAATATGTATATAAAATATATGGACCTGTCTTACCAATCACCGTTGAGAATTTGTTAATGTCAAATATGTAATCTTTTTCCCGATTATTTTGTAAATCGGCATATTTTATAATTGCATTTACTAGTATATCTAAATCTTCTTCACTCATATTGGCATTTTTTGGATTCGATGATAGAAAAGCTTCTTTAGTATCTTTAAAAAGTTGATCTAATTTAGGGGCTGTTCCAGCTCTTGTTTTGTAAGGTTTGCCATCGCTACCATTAACCGTTCCGAATCCTAAGTGTTCAAAAGTTGTATTTTTTGTATACCCTAATTTTTCACAAACTCGAAATAATTGTTCAAAATGAAGACTTTGTCTTAGGTCAGTAACATAGATAATATTATCTGGATGATAGTCTTCTATTCGTTGATATACTGTTGCAAGATCGGTTGTACTATATAAGTAAGCACCGTTCTTTTTTTGAAAAATAAAAGGTGGAAGCTCTTTTTCATCTGTATCGGAAGAAACATCGATGATTTTTGCTCCTTCACTTTCTTTTAATAAAGCTTTTTCATATAAATCTTTTGTCAGAGCATCTATATAAGGATAAGCATCGGATTCCCCGTACCATAGATCGAAATGAACATCTAAATAATTATATATTCTTAATATGTCTTGTCCAGAAACTTCTTTAATTTTTCTAAAATATTCTTGGTATTTTGGATTACCATCTTGCAATTCTTTTGTAATCACTGCACATTTTTCTTTTACTTCTTCATTTTCTTTACATAACGCACTCATTTCTGGGTATATACGGTCTAATAATGAGATTGTGATTTGGTCTATGGAAATGTTTTCTTTTTGAAGGCCAAAGATTACTTGTCCTATTTGAAGTCCATAATCTCCTAAATGAACATCGCCTATAACATTATGACCATAATATTTTAATATTCTTTTTATAGCTTCTCCAACAATGGCACTTCTTAAATGTCCAACGTGTAATGGTTTTGCTACGTTTGGTCCTCCATAGTCAATCACTATAGTTCTTTTTTCAGGCATTTTTATATTAAATTTTGGTTTTATTGCCATTTGGTATAGAGTTTCATTAATAAATTGATTACTTAATGTAATATTAATAAAACCTGGACGAACGGCTTCTATTTTAGCAAAATACTTTGCAGTATCTAGATTTTCTTTCCATTTATTTACGATTGTCTCGCTGATTTCTAGGGGGTTTTTATGAAGTATTTTAGCATAAGCAAAAGCTCCATCAAATTGATAATCACATAAGTCTTTACGATTTGAAACAATTACTTTGGCTTTTAAATCATAATTTAATTCATTTAATACCTGTTGTAATTTTTCTTCGATAAATTCTATTATCACTATTCTCTTCCTTCCTCCAATTTTATCTTTAAAACGTTTTCGTGATCGTCTGTCTCAATAAAATAAGATAATTGGATTTCATTTTTATTCTTCAATAGATTAGCATACTCTACTAAAACTTGCAAGGTATAATTTTCTTTTTTTAACGTTATTTGACTTTTTTGATTTTCAATATCTAATAAAAAAGAATATTCTTCATTCTCACGGATAAATTGTTTACTTTTTAAATCTAATGTATGTTCCATATCTTCCATTTTAAATTTTAAGATATCCTCTTCTAATTGAGCCTTGATATTTTTATGGTTTAATACCTCTTTTTCTCCATTATTTAAACTTACTTTCAAAATGTATTCCATGAGCCACCTCACTTAACCGGATCATTATACCATGGAATATCACGAAAAAAAAGAATTATTCCTTTGTTTCTTTGTTAGAAAAACTGAGATTTTTATAATTTAACAATTTTTTCTTATATTTTTTTTGTTTTGATTCATACTAACTTTAGGTGTTTTGCATGAAAAAATTAAAATTTATATGTCGGCTGTTTCTTTTCTTTCTTTTAAGTGGCATTATTCTTTTAACCGGAATTTATGTATATGCCTTTTTTTCGCCAAAATTGGAACTTAAAAATATGGGAAAAGTTTTTATTTATGATCGAGATGAAAATTTGATTTATCAAGGATCTGGTTCAAATGATTGGATTAGTTTAGAAGATATTTCGCCTGATTTAATCCATGCAGTTATTAGTGTTGAAGATAAAAATTTTTATAAACATCATGGTTTTGACTATTTACGAATAGGTAAAGCTCTTCTCACAAATATTCAAAATAATACTAGGATTGGGGCGTCTACTATAAGTCAACAATATATTAAAAATATGTTTTTAACCTTTGATCAAACTTGGGCCAGAAAAATTGAAGAGGCTTTTTTAACAGTTGAACTTGAAGTTCATTATACAAAAGATGAAATTTTGGAGGGATATTTAAATACGATTAATTATGGTGAAGGAAATTATGGAATTGAAGATGCAAGTCGTTATTATTTTAATAAAAATAGTAAAGACTTGACTTTAGAAGAAGCCATTATGTTAGCTGGTATTCCTAAAAATCCTAGTAATTATAATCCAGTGAGTGATTATGATGCCTGTATTAAGCGAGCAAAAATTGTTGCTTTAACTATGGTTAATAATGGATATATTACTGAAGAACAATACGATAGTCTTTTTCAAGAAGAAATTCCAATTTATGGAAAAAGAATGCAAAATAATTCGCAAACCATTTTATATTATCAAGATGCTGTTTTACAAGAACTATCCAGTATTAAGACAATTCCGTCTTCTTTAATTGAATCTGGTGGGTTAAAAATTTATACAACATTTGATATGAATGCTCAAAGCAAAATGGAAGAAAATATTTTAAAATATATGGGAAATCAAGAAGAATTACAAGTAGCAAGTGTTATGGTAGATCCATCTACCGGAGGAGTTTTAGCTTTAACTGGAGGTCTTAATTATGCCAAAAGTCAATATAATCGTGCTACTCAAAGTAAAAGACAAGTTGGAAGTACTATGAAACCTTTTCTTTATTATGCGGCTTTAGAAAACGGTTTGGTTTCCTCTTCAACGTTTAAAAGTGAAAAAACGACTTTTTATTTTTCTAATGATCAAACTTATTCTCCTAATAACTATAATGATATTTATGCCAATGAGGATATTACTATGGCTGCGGCAATTGCTTTTTCCGATAATATATATGCAGTTAAAACGCATCTCTTTTTAGGAACGGATGCTTTAGTTAATACAGCTCATTTAACTGGAATTCAAGAGGATATGGAAGCTAATCCTTCTTTAGCTTTAGGAACTAGTGAATTAAATATGCTTGATTTTGCCAATGGATATACAACTTTAGCAAATGGCGGTGATCAAAAAGATTTGTATTTTATTTCTAAAGTAGAAGATATGAATGGAAATGTTTTGTACGAACATAAAGATAAACATAATTATGTTTTAAATAGCAATAATGTATTTATTTTAAACGAAATGTTAACTAGTACTACAAATTCTGCATTTAGTGATTACACTACTCCAACTGCTTTATCTTTAGCTTCAAAAATGAGTCGAAAATATGCCTTAAAAACTGGAACAACAAATACCGATTCTTGGGTTGCTGGATATAATCCTGAACTTTTAATGATGGTCTGGATTGGTAATGATGATGCAAAGGAAATTGATAGTACAGCTAGTTATTATTCTAAAAATATATGGTTAGATACTATGGAATCTTATTTAGAAGGTCATGAAGCAGTTTGGTATGAAAAACCTCAAAATGTTATCGGACTTATTCGAAATGGAATTACTGGACAAGAAGATTTAGAAGGAAAAAATAGTACAGTTTTATATTATGTTAAAGGAACGGAAGTGGCAGTACCTGTCGCAAAAGAAAACGATTAGTTTTTAGCTAATCGTTTAATTGTTTTTTTGAATATTAATGGTCATTTGATATTTATCATTTAAATCAATTTCATCTAATGACACTTTAAATCCTTGTTTTTCCATACTAGAAATCATATCGCGGATTTCATTTATAGCTGTTTTCAAATCGATTCCTTTTGCTTCTTCAACTAATTGATTATAATTTGGATCTAATTTTATAACTGAATCCATTGGATCAATTATTTTTTCAGCTTGTGTGTCTTTTACTTCTTCGATTGTGTTATTTGCTTTTGCTTCTTTATTGTCGAATAAGAAAGGCATGATAGTTTCTTCTTCTTTTGGATTTGGTGGTGTTTGCTCATTTGGTGCTGGTGCAAAATCATCTAATATTTCTAATTCTTCAATAGAATCATTTGATGCTGGAGCTGGTTCTGAAGGTGTCATTTGCATATTGGCTGCTTCGTCTTCTAAGAAATTGAAAAATTTATTTGGTTGATTTTTTGGTTCTGTCGATTCAATATTTTGATTTGTTGATGCAACTGGTGTTGGTTCCACATTTTTCACCTCTCTTATTGGTTCAGTTTTATTAATATCTGTAGCATTGTTGATCATGGCTTTTAAATCTGGATTTGGATTTACTAATGGAATTTCTTCTTCTACTTCGCCTTTAGCCTTTTTGATTTCCAAATCTAATTGACGAACTGTTAATCTTTTACTAATGATTTTTTTTAACCATTCAGCTTGTTCTTCTTTAGGCAGTGCAAGCAGGCTTCTTGCATGTCTTTCGCTTATTTTTTCTTGCAATAATGCATCCTGTACTTCCGGAGCTAAATTTAAAAGTCTTAGTTTATTTGCAATGGAACTTTGACTTACACCCATTTTTTCTGCAAGTTGTTCTTGTGTCATATAACCCCGATCTAATAAGTTTTTATAAGATTTTGCCTCTTCGATCGGTGTTAAGTTTCTTCGTTGAATGTTTTCTACTAAAGCGATTTCTGCACTTTTATTGTCATCAATATCTGAGATAATCGCTGGTACTTGTCTCAATCCAGCCATCGTTGCCGCCTTAAATCTTCTCTCACCCGCAATAATTTCATATTTATTTCCTAATCTTCTTAAAACTAGAGGTTGAATAATACCGTGCTGCTTAATAGACTCCGATAATTCTTTTAATCCTTCTTCATCAAATGCTAATCGTGGTTGAAAACGGTTTGGTATTATGTCCTCGATCGCTACTTGAAGTACCTTTTGTTCTGTGTTCACTAAAATCAGCCCCTTAATGCCTATTCTATCTATATATTATTGTAACAATTTTTTTCTATTTAAGCAATAGATTTTCGGTTAGAAAAAAAGAAAAAGTTCTATTTTAACGTTATTATTTACAGCCATGCAAAGAAATAAGTGATTTTTTTCACTTATTTTTTCATGGCGATAAGCTCAGCAAATGT
>CALVOC010000010.1 GCA_944350145.1 uncultured Bacilli bacterium | reverse complement strand
CAAAACAATTAAAGAAACAGAAAAAGCTAGTTTTCAACTTCCTAAATTACACAGGATCCTAAAACTAACTATTTTACCTGCATTAAAATCTTTTAGTTTTCAACTTCCTAAATTACACAGGATCCTAAAACCAGTAAAGAAGTCGGAAGAATGAAAAAGCCGTTTTCAACTTCCTAAATTACACAGGATCCTAAAACGTTATGTAAACGGATTTAACGAGGAACTTAGTTTTCAACTTCCTAAATTACACAGGATCCTAAAACTGACATTTACTTCTTCATCATATTCATTTAGTTTTCAACTTCCTAAATTACACAGGATCCTAAAACTCCATAGACTATTGCAACGTCACGAATATTGTTTTCAACTTCCTAAATTACACAGGATCCTAAAACCTTTGAGTTTGACATGAGGTTGTTGATACAGTTTTCAACTTCCTAAATTACACAGGATCCTAAAACAAACTATTCGTGCTTATGAAACGACTCCGAGTTTTCAACTACCTAAATTACACAGGATCCTAAAACCCTGTTGCAATAAAGCCTCTTGACCTCTCTGTTTTCAACTACCTAAATTACACAGGATCCTAAAACAACTTGGTGTATAGCCAGTAACATCAGTTGTTTTCAACTACCTAAATTACACAGGATCCTAAAACTCCGATATCTCGGTTTTGATGCTATCTTTTGTTTTCAACTACCTAAATTACACAGGATCCTAAAACATAATAAGTTATTCTCATTTGAATAACATAGTTTTCAACTACCTAAATTACACAGGATCCTAAAACATCCGTCATAATCACTATTATGTGGCATTTGTTTTCAACTACCTAAATTACACAGGATCCTAAAACTTTTGCTTAGCACTTTTTTGTTTTAAAGGGTTTTCAACTACCTAAATTACACAGGATCCTAAAACCTTCTCAAAAATTTAATTTAGCTCAAGAAAGTTTTCAACTACCTAAATTACACAGGATCCTAAAACACATTTAATAGTACTGTTAATTATCGTGATGTTTTCAACTACCTAAATTACACAGGATCCTAAAACCTGTATAAGCATTTTTAATCATATAAGTTGGTTTTCAACTACCTAAATTACACAGGATCCTAAAACTTTTGCTTAGCACTTTTTTGTTTTAAAGGGTTTTCAACTACCTAAATTACACAGGATCCTAAAACCTTCTCAAAAATTTAATTTAGCTCAAGAAAGTTTTCAACTACCTAAATTACACAGGATCCTAAAACACATTTAATAGTACTGTTAATTATCGTGATGTTTTCAACTACCTAAATTACACAGGATCCTAAAACCTGTATAAGCATTTTTAATCATATAAGTTGGTTTTCAACTACCTAAATTACACAGGATCCTAAAACTAAAAACATGAACTTAATAATTGAATATAGTTTTCAACTACCTAAATTACACAGGATCCTAAAACTAAATAGGTGATCCTTCATTATGTTGTAGCGTTTTCAACTACCTAAATTACACAGGATCCTAAAACTAGATATAGCATTTGTTGCGTCATTTGCTAGTTTTCAACTACCTAAATTACACAGGATCCTAAAACACTTAAAGACTTTAATAGCAATAAAATAGTGTTTTCAACTACCTAAATTACACAGGATCCTAAAACATATATCTGGATTAGGAAATGTATCCGGCTGTTTTCAACTACCTAAATTACACAGGATCCTAAAACAAACGATTCGGGCTTATGAAACGACTCCGAGTTTTCAACTACCTAAATTACACAGGATCCTAAAACTAGTAAAAATAAGCATAAGTACTTCACGAAGTTTTCAACTACCTAAATTACACAGGATCCTAAAACAGGCAAATAGCAGATGATAAAGAAAGATTTGTTTTCAACTACCTAAATTACACAGGATCCTAAAACATCAAAATCATGTCTAATAACTAATATTTGTTTTCAACTACCTAAATTACACAGGATCCTAAAACCGTACATTATTTTTCACTTTCTTTCATAATGTTTTCAACTACCTAAATTACACAGGATCCTAAAACATCTATATTTAATATTTTATCTTTATATTTGTTTTCAACTACCTAAATTACACAGGATCCTAAAACCTATAGAAATTATAACATATTTTTTAAATTTGTTCTAAAAAAGATTTAACATTGTCTCTAATTTGAAATTTTTTTATTATAAAATTTGATTCATTATATATTCATAAAATAAAGATCCCTTTTTAAAATTTAAATTTTCCAAAATTTCTGTTTGATCTATCAAAGTTAATAAAAAAGCATTTTTAGAATCAAGAAGTTTATTTTCTAAAAAAATTTCTATATCTTTATTTTTATTTTCAAATACTTGATAAAAATTATTATAAAATTTTAAAAAAGTTAATTTATTTAAAATTAATATAGAATTTTTTTTACTTATATCTAGTTGTAATTCTTCTTCACTCATTTTCATTTTCATAGTTATCACAATAATCACCTCCAAAAATCACTAGTTCTTTACCACCAACTAACATGTCAAATTTATTTTTATCCCCTCTTAAATAAATCATATCTTGATATTGTTTTTCTGTTATTTTTAAAACGACAATATTACCTACTTTAGGAACTATTCTTTCTAATTTAAATAGGTATTGTTTCATTGATGTATCATTCTGAATAACTTTGGAATAAACAGAATATTGAAGCATATAAAATCCTAAACGAATAATATTTCTATGAAATTTACTATATATTTTTCGATTCTCTTCATCATAAACTGGTAAATCATAAATTAAAATTAATCGCATTTGTTTATATAAATTTATATATTGCATAGTTTAGGAAAATGTATATAAGAGATATCACCAGTTTCTAAATATTTAAATAACGTTTGAACGAAAAATTGGATAACAACATGAATTTTATATTCTCCATTTTGAAATTTAATTCGATTATTTAAAATATCAATAATGTCTCTTTTAATATTCGGGGTTAAGTATTCATCTATTGTATTCATTAAAATTTCATAAATATAGTAATCACAGATCGGTCTAAAAACTTCAATAAAATCATCAGCTAAATTATATAAATTGAATTCACTTTTATGACAGATTCCTAAAGCTGGAACGTATCCACAGGCAACAATTTCTTGAGCTATTTTAGAACGGATAATTTGATATATATAATTTAAAGCATAATTTATTATTGTTTCATCAAATCTTTTAAAAGTATTTCCAAACAACTCTTTAAAATAAACACGACTAGCAATTCCCTCTTTATTAGTTAAATCTCCTAATACTACATCAGATATCATATTTTCTAATAAAGAAATTTTTTCGAGTTTACCAACTTTTTTTAAAGTATAAATTTGATTTTGAATCTTGCATTTAACAATTTCAGTCCATAAATAAATTTGACTATTTTTATCCCATTCTATTTGATTTTTTATTCTTTTAGGAGCACGAGCATGATTGTATAAAGTTTGTAAAGAACCAATTGGCATATGCGAAGAATCATTAAAAATAACATTTATTCCTTCCTCACATAATGTAGCTAAAAGTTTTAAAGAAATATTACATCTAGGATCATCAAATATGATAGTACTAATCTCATCCAAATTTATATAGTAATTATCATTTTCAAAATTGACAACAATGTTATTTAAATCTAATCGAACACGAACAGCCTTTTCTATATATACGGTTCTAAAAGCCATTTTAATTATAAAAAAAGAGATGCTAGGTTTTAAGCATCTCCAATGGTTACCTAAAATAAGTTATAATAGGAAACCCTGTGTAATTTAGGAAGTTGAAAACTATTGCTTTCAAGATCCACTTACATTATATCTTACTCTTTAGGCCATGTCAAACGCTTTTTCTTATTTCCAAGAATATCTACATCATATAAAGTAAATTTATCTTTAGGTGATAAGTATTTCCCGGATTTACATTGAATAGACTTATTGGCTTTCATATACCCCTTTACATATTCATACAAAACCTCTCCATTTGGCTTTTCAATTTTCACAAAATTCCCGTTATATAAATCTACGATATGTTCGACTCTTTTTCCCTTTAAAACTTTGTTGTAATATAATTGATACAAAGGATGTTGATCATTTATTTTAGGATTTTGATCATTTCCTTTCTTTTTATCAAATTTTAATACAGGCAAATAAATTGGAAAGAACAGAATTTTTTTCTCATCTTTATCCCAGTAAAGCTTAGTACAATAAATAGCTACACTATCTAAACCTACTAAAGTATTTTCTTTAATATTTTTAAATTTCTTCTGTTTATTATATTCTAATAAGAACGGATCGGTTGCTCTTTGCATATAACGAAGTTTTTTTACAAATACACCTTTACCATTTTTTGAAGGAGTAAATATTCCATCCACTCTTTCATCAAATTTTTTCTTATCTTCTTCCATTAACTCTTCACAGTAATTTCTAAAAGGATTCGTTTTTCCGTCTTGATATTTATAAAAGATATCTTTTAAATAGTAAAATAGCTTAGGATTATTCTCTTGACATAACAGAATTTTATTTGTTTTTGTTTCATCAAATAATTCGTTTAAAAGAGATTCGTTATTTCTAAATAAATCAGGAGCATAAATATCCGAAATTTGATCAATTCGATAATATTCTCCAGCTTTATTTACATAAGAATATAAATTAGAATTAGCTATACTTCTATTAGCCTCTTTATTGACTTGCATAGAAATTTGAATATCTTCATCACTTTGAATTTTAGAAATTTCTTCTTTCACATCATACATAGTAAATTTTTTTAACATTTCAGGAATAGACTTTACTTTATCTCTTTCTTTAATCCAAAATTGACTATTATTTTGAGCTTCCACAATTCTTTTTCCTATCGGAGTTGTAGCAATACCAGCAACAATAGAAGCATCTACTGCATGATGAAATTTACCAATATCTCGGTTCTTATCTAAATCCCACCATCTTCTTACTTTATGAGTTAGTTGTCCTGGAGTAGACAAAGTTTTAATCTCAATATTTCCATTTAAGTTGGCCTTTAAATATTCATTAAATAAACGAACTTGAGTAACTAATTCTTTAGTTGCATAAGCTGTATCTCTTAAATTTCGATTGAAAAATCTTGTTTGATATTTATTCGGATCATCCGTAGTTAAAAGATTTTGTCTCTTTTTTTCAGAAATATTTAATTGTAAAACTCGCTTTGTAAATTCTTCAAATTCTATTGAAGACATATAACTAAATGGAATTTTATTTTGCTTTTTACTATTACAATCACGACAAACTATCGTCTTATTTTCAAAGGAATCATCCGCACTTTGGCTAAT
Source organism: uncultured Bacilli bacterium (assembly GCA_944350145.1). Lineage (GTDB taxonomy): Bacteria > Bacillota_I > Bacilli_A > RF39 > UBA660 > Ventrenecus. Next base: position 19,738 of record CALVOC010000010.1, on the reverse strand, counting down.
TGGAATAATATGTTCTACTTCTACAGTATTATTTATTACATCATTGATATTAATTGCTTTACCACAGTAAGGGCAATGGCCATTAATTTCTTCAAAAAGCATGATTCTTTCGATCATATTATCTGTTACTTTATCATCACTCACAGTGCTTTCTAAAATAGTTTTCGCATCTTTACGTAGCTTTTCTTGAATTTTTTGAACACGTTCTATTTCTTTCTTTTTATCCTCACCATTCATTTCCTTAGCCGATTCAATCGCAATAACAGATGGATAACTTCCCTGTTCTTCAATAATTGCATTGATCATACGAATAGCTTGACGAAGTGTTTTTTTCACTTGAGGAGAAGCTACGATTTCATCCACAAATTTTGTAGTCATTAGAAGAGTTCCTTCTCCGCTACCATAATTTTTTAAATAGTACTCACGTGCCTCTTTTTCATAATCAAATTTTTTTGATACTTGCATAAAATTTAAACACGTTGCCTTCATATCCTGAATAGCTCTTGTTAAAGCTTTTTCACTTAAAGCATGGTAATCTAAAAAACGATCTTTCTTTAATTTTTCTTGTATTTTTCCAATCACATCTAGTTCTTCTTGAGTAAATTTATGAATAGTTTCTAACATTTTAGCAATTTCAACTTTTCCTGGTGCAACAGCTAAAATATGAATGAAACGGTTATAATTTTCTAAATCCTTGATTAACCAAGAAGAATCTAATTGATTTTCTTCATAAATTTTTTTAATAGAGCGATAGGCATTTAATAAAGAAAATAATAGTTTACCATCTTTATCAATCCGATACCCTGCGATACCCTCTTTTTTTAATCCCAAGACATCTTTTAAAACCTTACTATAAGAAAGACTTTTTCCAGAAAAATCTTTACAATATTCAATAATCTCTTCTATCGCTTCTGTAGTAAGATGATAAGTTTTACTTGTATCTTGATAAACATAACTTTCTTTTAAAATATTTTCCCTATTGATTACCCGAATATTTAGAAAGTCATTGATTAGATTAAATTCTTCAGCATAATAATTCGCTTTAGGTGTGCATTTTTCGTTTACATAAATTTTACAATGACCAATTAAATCCTCGAATAAATATTTTTCTTTGCCTTCTTTTTTTAATTCCTGATATTCTAAAACATCTTCTTCATTTTTGAAGCGACCATATTCTGAAAAAGATTCTTCACTTCCTGGTCCTTCCCAAAACTTTCTCTTACGGCTAAAAATCCAAAAAATTCCAGTTTCCTCATTGCCAACAATTTTAGATAACTCGGGATAATAATTCATTTGATTTTCTAAAAAAGCTTGCATTTCTCTTTTTAAATCTTGATGATTAACTACTTCTTCCAAAGCCCGATACTTACCTACTTCTTGCCACTTTTTTAAATAGTATTCACAAGGAAATTTGCCATTTAATTCTACTAACGTTCTTTCTTCATCCCCAAAAGGAATATATCCTCGATGCATCATAAAATAGCAAATAATATTGACAATCTCCTGTGGTTCTAATTTTTCATGAAGTCCTTTTACTCTTTTTTGAAGCAAATCAGGTTCAATAGTTATTTCATCTGGAAAGCTAATGCTTTTAAAAAGCTTTAAAGCTTCATTTACGCGATTTGATCTTCTTTTTAGTCTTCGTCTTGTATTTCTCGCAACTCGTCGATCTTCAGCTTCATTAGCTTGCGAAAACAAACGAACCCCTTTTTTAATAATCTTTTTTGATGTTTCATCAATAACTGAATAGCCTACATTGTTAACACCAAGATCAAGGCCAATAATATACTTCTTTTCTTCCATAAATCCTCCATCTATCACTTTACTTATATCACATAAAGCAACCAAGGACAAGCAAAAAAGCCTACTTTTTGGAAAAACTATTTTTGAGAATAATAATCTCGCTCAGAAATTTCTCTAGCCACTTCTTCTAACTCATCCAATTCCTCCTCGTCTAAAATATCTGAAAGAAAAAAGAAAAGTTCTTTATAATTTTGACATTCTTGATAAGGAATATGATATTTTTCTAAAACCTGTTGTTGGTATCTTGTCAAATAAAGATGTTGATTTACTTTTTCCAAAGTTTGATCTTGAATGATTTGGGTTATACTCTTTTCAATATCGTTTTCCATAAAGCCTCCTATACCTTTTTATCATATTTTTAAAGAAAAGAACTATACTAATAACAGGATGTGAAAAAATGAAAGAAAAAATATATGAATTTATACGTATTTTTACTCCGTTGATCCTTGGAGGAATTACAAGTTTTTTCATTAAAGACGCAATAGACTACTCTTCTTTAAATAAACCTTTTCTTTCTCCACCAGGATTTATTTTCCCAATCGCATGGAGTATTCTTTATCTACTCATGGGAATAGCTTATTTTATTTACAGAAAAGATTACAATGAACAAAATGTAAAAATAGCCTACTATCTTCAATTATTTTTAAATCTATCTTGGACTTTCATCTTCTTTGTCTTCAAATGGCGGTTACTAGCAATATTCTGGATTATAATATTATTAGCAGTTGTTTTCTATTGTTTAATAAAATTTTTAGAATCGAAAAAAATAGCTGGATATTTATTTATTCCTTATTTAATATGGATTATTTTTGCAACTTATTTAAATATAGGTGTCTATATACTAAATTAATCGGCATTTTCATAAGATAATAAATCACGTATATCCTTTTCAGTCAATTTCTTTAAATAAGAAGCATCATTCATTCCACCTTCTAAGATCTTATCACTTAGAAGTTTTTTCTTTTGTTGTAAAGACAATATTTTTTCTTCAATTGTACCTTTACAAATTAATTTTATAACTTCAACATTTTTTGTTTGTCCAATACGATGAGTTCGATCCGTTGCTTGATTCTCAGCTTGAGGATTCCACCATAAATCCAAATGGATAACCACATCGGCACTAGTTAAATTAAGGCCCGTTCCTCCACTTTTTAACATAATCAAAAATACATTCGTATCATCTTTATTAAAAGCATCAACAAGCAATTTTCGCTTCTGAGCAGATACATCCCCGGCAATAGTATAATTAGAAATATCTTCTTCATCCAACATTTTTTTTACCATTTCTAAAGCCGTTTTAAAACTCGTAAACAACAAAATCTTATGGCCATTCATAACCAATTCTTTAATAATCTTGAGCAAATTTTCTAATTTACTGCTACCACTTTGATAATTATCTATAATTAAAGAAGGTGAAATACAAATTTGCCGCAATTTAGTAAGCAAACTTAAAATAATCATTTTATTTTTGGCAAATCCACCATTTTGAATCAAATTCGTCATTTCTTCATTTGCATTTTTTACTTCAGCAGCATATATTTTCTTTTGTTCTTCATTTAAATCAATAAAAATAGTATTTTCTGTTTTCTCTGGTAAATCTTTAACAACATCTTTTTTCTTTCGCCTTAAAATAAAAGGCTCCACTTGTTTCTTTAAATTATCTAATAATAAATTTGTTTCTTCATCAAAATCTTTCACTTTATATTTTTGTTGAAAACGTACCAAACTAGCTAAAAAACCAGGCATAATAAAATCAAAAATGCTCCACAACTCAACCACTGAATTTTCAATAGGAGTTCCGGTCAATGCAATCTTGGTAATAGCTTCAATACTTTTAACAGCTTTAGTTAAGCCTGTTTTAGGATTTTTAATATTTTGAGCTTCATCGATCACAAACACCAAAAAAGATTGTTGCTGGTAAAACTCTAAATCTTCTCGTAATAACCCATAACTTGTAATATAAATATTGCCATGAAAATCATTAAGTTCACTTTTTCTTTTTTCTTTCGAACTTGCAAAAACCATATAGGATAATTGAGGAGCAAATTTAGTAAATTCACTTTCCCAGTTATAAACTAAAGAAGTTGGACAGACAATTAAAAATCGAGCATCCGGATTTTCTTTTAAAAGTTTACGAATAAAACAAATCGTTTGTAAAGACTTACCAAGTCCCATTTCATCCGCTAGAATGCCTCCAAAACCACATTTAAAAATTGTATACAACCATTTAACTCCCAATTTTTGATAATCTCGTAAAATTTTATTTTCTTCTTTTGTAAAACTTAATTTTACATCCTGATATTCTTTAAATTGAGAAATAAAATTTTGAAACAAAGAATCCGTTTTAATACAACCATATTTTTCTTCTTTTAATGCTTCTAAATATAAAGCTCGATATTTAGGAATCTTTCCATGTCCTAAATCTTTAGGATCCAATTCTAATTCCTCAGTTAATGCCTCTAATTCTTGTAAAGATTTTTCTTTTAAAGACAAAATAGAACCATCTTTTAATCGATAATATTTCTTATTCTTTTTTAAAGAATTCAACACCGATTCTAACTCATCTTCACCAATAGCTCCCAAATCAAAATCATAATGCAAAATATTATCTTTGCCAATTCGAAAAGTAGAAGATACTGTATTCTGTTTTAAAACTTTAATTTTTTTTAAATTTTCTGAAGTAAAAACCTCATATTCTTGAGCTAAAGAAGGTAACCCCACATCTAAAAATTCATAAATATCATCAATATCTGTCAATAAAAAGAAACTTTTTTCTTTAAGAAAATGATATGTATCCAAAACTTTCAAAATGCTTTCTTCATATTCCAAATCTTTAACAATACTAGGTGCATTTTCAAAATAAGAAATCTCTTGATTTTGATAGACAAATTTAGGGATACAAGTAATATCTTCTTCATTTAAATCAAAATAAAACTTAACTTGAGGATTCGTTTCAATAACCAAATCTTTAACGGTTTCATCTAATGTAATACTCTCTTTAACGAGTCGAAGAACATTTTTTTGCAATTCAGTAAATTGTTCTTCTGGTAAAATAAGCTCTTCTAGTTCTTCTTCAACGCATTGTTTCAAAAAAAATTGCTGATCTTCATTCAAATGATAAATAAAATTATCAAACAAGACATACTCATAATCCGAAGTAAGAGTTTTTATCTCCTTCATGTTTTCTAAATATAAATGATACTTTTCGCCTTCTTTTGCTAATTTAGTCGCGACTGGAAAACCTTCTTTCAACGGAACAAAACGTTCAGGATTTTCCATATAAACTCCATCCGGATAAATTTTTAACAGCTGTTTAATCATTTCTTCATCAAGATAAATGGAATTTCCCTGTGTTCTATAATATTTACGAACCAATTCCAATAATTCTAATAAAGATTGACTCTGTTTACTAAAATAATGATAATTCGGATCAACAATTAAATTCGTCCCAAATACAAAAGACTCCTTTGCAGACCAAGCTGTCAAAAAAGCCGAAAATTTTCCCAATAAAGAATACATTTTTTGATTGCCAATCTTCACTTTTAAAGCTAAATAATCTCGATAATAAGAAGATTCAAAAACAATATAAGGTTGTAAAAAAATTTCTTTTCTTTGGAAATTTGTATGTTGAAATTGATTTTTTAATTTGTTTAATATTTGTTGTGATTTTTTCTCAGCACTATCCTTAGAAGATTTTAAAATTCGATCTGAATAAATAATCAAACAAGCTGCAATATGTTTACAAGAATTTGTGTTTTGAAATTGAGGACAAGTACAATAAGTATCAGAGATTTCTCGACCGTCAATTTCAATTTGAACCATATACTTACGGTAACTATGTTCAGATTCTACTAAAAATTGAAAACGTTTTTTTTGAAAAAAAGTCGTTAAATTAACATAATCAATATAGCTTTCTTCATATTCTAAGCCTTTTCCGTAATCCCTTTTACTTACGACTTCTAAAATCTTTTTCTTAACTTCTTCCATCATGAAAAACTCCTCCTCATCAAACTTTTTCTATTATATCGAATTTTACTTTTTCTTGCAACCAAGCAAGAACAAATATTCGCTAGGATTTTTTAGCCCAAAAAGTTGACAATAATTGACATTTTTAGAAATTAATTGTCATTTTTAGATTGCCATTTTTTGTAAATAATTATACAATAATAGTGTAAAACTAGGAGGGATTGGTTATGAAAAAGAAATGTAAAATCTTACTTATCATAATATCATTAGCTTTGACCTTAAGTCTAATGAGCAATACCTACTCTAGATACGTAGCCAATACAACCGGAAACTTAGATATGGCATTTGCAAATTGGCAAATTTTAATTAATGAACAAGACATTTTAGAAGAAAATACATCTACAATTCAATTAGAACCAGTAATTCTCGAGAATAAACATATAGCATCTAATACAGTTGCTCCTTCTACTCAAGGATATTTTGATATCAATATTGATCCAAGCAACGTCGATGTATCTTTTAATTATGAACTAAGTATTGAAGTATTAAATGAAAATATTCCAGATTTAATGATTACAAAATATGCAATATTAGATGAAACTTATGAAGAAGGCGACGAAGTAATTACAAATACTTTAGAAAACAATACATTAACTGGAAGTTTAGAATTCCAACAAGATATTGATAATTATCAATTTACACCATTTACAATTCGAATTTATTTTGAATGGTATGAAGGTCAAGATGAAAAAATGAATGATCAACAAGATGCTGAAATAGGACATCAAGCTGCAGCAGAAAATACAACATTACAAATTGCTGCTTCAATTAAATTTGAACAACAACTTGAACAAACAGAAAACATTTAAAACAGATTCATTAAGAAATCTGTTTTTTTCTATCTTTATTCAAAAAAATATGCTAGAATACCTATAGAAAGAGAGGTATTTTATGCAAACTGAAAAAAAAGTGATTGATTTATTTTCTGAAATAAATATGGAAGAAAGTGTTAAATCATTTAAAACTGCTATTAAAAACATTTTAGATATGGCCCATGATTTAACTTACACTGATTTAGATGACTTATCAGACACCGAATATTATAATTTAGTTAAAAGATTCTATAATATTTATTTCACTGAAAAAGATTATCTTAAAATTTTAAACCGCCGTAACCATAAGGAATATCGATTAATGGATTTTAAAACCAACATGACTTATACCGATTACATTAAAGAAAAAAGCGGTTCAACAACAGATTACTGGAAAGGACTTTATCAACGAAGCTATCTTGCAGCCGTTTCTCAAAATGTTGAATTGGAAGCAAATGACATTTTTCCTGTTGTTTTATTAAAGAATTTCATAACTACTAAAGATATCATTTTAATAAAAGAAACAGATAAAGAAATAGAAGAAGATTTAGATTTTTCTTCTGAAGAAGCTCAAAATTTACCTTTAATTCCTTTTTATGAACTGGAAGCCTCTGCTATGAAACCTGAAGGTACTGATTTTCATTTTTTTATTTCTAAATTAAGAAAAAAAATTACCAAGAAAAAAATACTAGCCGATATAAAAAAGCTTTTATTAGAGCTTCAAAATGATATTCAAGCATTTCTTAATGATCCGAATTTCCCTCAAGCCTATGAAGAAGAAAGAAAAGAAATTCGCGAATGGTATAAAGGATCAATTGAAAAGCAAAAAATGACACGTATACTACAAAAATGCAAACTTTAAATGTTTCATAAAAAAGCAATTCCATAGTATTCTGGAATTGCTTTTTTTATTCACTTAAATTTGCTTTATCAACAACAATTACTGGAACGACACTACAAGATGTACTCTTATCATTTCCATAAATCATCGTATTTGTATCATCTTGCCGTTGGAAAGCATAAGCTTTATTTGTATCATATTCTGTTTTTACCCAATAACATTTATTAGAAGATAAATACGGAAATCTTTCATTTAAAAAACTAAAACGGCCATTATATGATTTACTTTTATCAATCACTGTAGTAATTCGATCTTTAAAATCTAAATTTCCAACAATTACATCGGATAAACCATCTCTTTTTAAGAAAGAATTTTGATTATCTGTAGCAATAACTTTTAAAAGATCTTCTAAAGTAAGAGCTCGGCTAGAAACATTCCAAGTAGAAACACTAGAATTTAATAAAGCATCATAGTTTGCATATGGACCACTAGAATAAGTTTGATACAAATCTGGAAGTAAAGTAACAGAATTATTAGCAAGTGTGTTATTAGCGTCCATTACATAAGTTTTTAAACAAGTACTACTTATAGTTTCACATCTCTGATTATTTACAACATCATATAAAATTAGATCTCCAACATTATAGTTTATATCTGGAGTTTCAGGGGCATCAATAAATTGTTCAGCCTTTACACTAATTACAATTTTTAAAGACTTACGTGGTATATAATTCGGATCTTGCTCATGCTTTTGTTGTTCTTCTTGTTGAAATTTATAAGCTTCATTTCCCCATTTACTATCTCTTTCATCATTTAACGAATCAAGCGGCCACGAAACAGAAACAGAAAAATCACTAACACCATTTTTAGCCTCGACATAACGATCTTCCAAACTGATATTAATATGAAATGGTAAATCATGAGAAAGTAAATCCACTAAATACCCTTTTTCTTGCTCGGCTAAATCTTCATTTAAAACCCTTGCTGAGACAACTTGATAACTAAGCATAGCATTTGAATCACCTAAATTATGAATGCTCACATTTTCTACTATCGGATCCATCCCAGGATAAATTTCATTAACATCAATAACAATTTCATTGGTTACAACTTGAGAATTTTGCATAAACTCAATATTCCAAGCCTTAACATCTACTTGCGTAGATACAGTACTTAAACCACTATAAGCAAACCAAGCCAAAGTTATCGAAATAAAAGAAACCCCGATGCAAAACAAAGATAGCAAATTCAATTTTAGATATACCTTATGTTTGCGTTCCATATTATCTCCTACTCTCTATTTCTTCTTTTTTCCTCACGTGATAATAAAGCAGAAAGCATTTCTGAACCAATAATATAAAATACTGGAATAATAATCAAAATAACCAAACCAATAGGAGTTCGAATAGTTTTAGAAATAAAGGATAAAATCGTTGATTTATGAATAATCTTACCATAAATTTGATCTTCATGAACAATTGGATCTTCTATAATATTAGCTATGCCTTTTGTATGAAAAAGTTTTTCTCCATTCTCAGAAGTTTCAATTTCAACCACCTCATGAGTTACAACTTTATCTTTTACATCGCCAGATTTACCTAAATAACTAATTGCATCACCAACCTGAATGTCATTCGGATCTATTTCTTTTGCAAATAAGACATCACCAACATTATATTTTGGTTCCATACTTCCTGTTAAAACTGTAAACATCCGATAATCAAAAAAAGCAAGTTCATTGTTTGAAAATCTCTGTAAACAAACAACCAAAATAAATAATACAATAAAAATACCAATAACAACATTAAATATCCATTTAACGATATTTAAAATTTTCTTTCCAGTTTCTTTTTTCATAATCATCCCTACAAATTTTCTTGTGTCCTTTCTAAATACTCATCAATTGCAGATTGAAATTTCTTTTTAACATCGTCAGAACCTACGATTCGTTCCTTCTTCTCATTTTTAATTTCTTTAGCAATAATACCAAGTAATTCTTCATCATTTATTTTCATGCCATTACTAACTAGAAGAGAAACAATCCGATGAACTTCTTCTGTTAGGATGACTAAAGCATATTCGCTCATCAATTTCTTTTGAACTCTTTTTTTCGTATTCATTGAATTCAAAACTGCATAATCAATAAAAAAGCTATGATCAAGAAAACCTTTTAACAAATCAATACTATCATTTAAATTAGCATTTTGATCTGTACTATTTCTATCTTCTAAATCATACATTCGTAAAAAATCCCATAATCGAGCCGCGATTCGAAAGTTCGGATTTTTCAAGGTTATATTTGTCTTCTTTAATGGAGGCTTAATTGGTTTTACATGTTCTCTTTCCAATTGCTTCATCATTGGACTACGATACCAACTAGAAATATAATCTTTAATGCGTTTTAATCTTTTTTTCGCTTTCGCAATTTCCTCGGCCAACTTTTTGTCAATTTTTTGATTTGGCAAAGACTCAGATGTAACAACAACTTCTAGTTTTATTCGTTCCCCATTAGCCGTAGTCGAAGCCGCATACTCCATTCTTTTATTATCTGTAATTTCAAAATTGTTTAAAATTTCTTCTTTCGCTCTTATAAAACGAGTCATATCATCAATTAATGTATATAGAAAACGATTTTCATAAATATTAAAAGTTTCTTCATTACGAACTTCTAAAATCTTTTTAGGTTCCACTTCATTATTTTCTTTTACTTTATTAATATAATGAGTATTTTTGGCTAAATTTTTAACACTATCGACATTAATTCTTTTAGCTCGTTCTACTTTTACTACATTTTTTTCTTGAATTAAAGTTAACTTAGGATTACGAACTACTATGTCAATATAGGGACAAGCAAATTCCATTTCATCAATCCAGTCAAAAACAAGGAAATCGCTTTTATATAAAGAACGATAATCCATTTTTGAATCCAAATTTTTTAAGAAAGCATCACGAGTATCTTTAATTTCTTTATTGGCTTTTAAAGCTCGTCCCATAATATCAACTCCTAACTATATACTCTTTTTCAAATTCTCCAAATAAGCAATACATTCAACCATAACACCTTTACCATATTTTTTATTTAAATAAGAAATAAATGGATCAATTTCATCACGAATAAAAGCTACACTTAATTGGTCAAATTTACGTAAAATTTTCTTAGCCACAAAATAATCGATCGCTGCAACTTCTGTTCCGCCACAAGCGACATAGACAGAAACAAAAGTATTTAATTGCTTCATAATACGATTACCAAAAGCAATTCTAAAATGAGAAATAACATAATTATCCATTTCTTTTACGCCATCCAACCCTTCTTGACTAAGTGGATGTTGTTTTAATGCTTCAGCAAATAATTTATCTAAATAACTTGCATTAATTTGAATTGCTTCTTGGTTACGGCATTTAAAAGGTTCAACTTTCGTATTAATATCAAGCGGCATAGCACGGTCATAAACTTTATCGGTAACCATAAATGTTGAGTCATCGTTATTAATAGTACCAATATACCAAATATTGCCTGGAACTTTTAATTTACCATTAATTAATTTCTTTGGATCATTAGGCCAAGCACTTGGAACAAGATCGATAATCCATTCTTCACGGTTAGGCATTTCAAGAGTAGATAGGAAATCAGCAAAATAGTATTCGACACGTGCTAAGTTCATTTCATCCAAAATAATTGTATGAACATCGTCATCAAAAGAAGCTAAATAAATTTCTCCTAAAGCTTTTGTTTCATTAAATTTTTTAGTAAATTCATTAAAATATCCTAAAAAATCGGATTTATCACGCCAAGAAGGCTCTACCGCTGCAACACAAGAATCTTTACTGACGAATTTTCCCCAAGCATAAGCAAGTGAAGTTTTACCAGTACCAGAAATACCTTGTAAAATAATCAATTTACCACAGGCTAATCCAGCAAAGAAAGGTCGTAAAATTGTTTCATCATAATACAATTTTAATTGACTTGCAGCAAAACATTTAAAATCATCTGTTAACTCTGCTAATGTAAAGCCATTTTCATAGGTTTTCATATGGAAATTTTGCATTTCTCGATCAATTTGAACAAGTTTTGGAAAACGAATACTTGGATCCCCAGATTCTTCTGGTGTTTGTTCTTCAGGATTCTCACCTTCAGCCTCTTCATTAGGATTTAAGCCTAATTGAGAAACTTTCATAGCCATAAGCTCATCTTTTTCTTTCATGAGTTTTCGCACTTTTTCATTTAAAGAACCAATCTCTTCTAAAAGCTCTTCTTTATTTAAGTTATTACTAGCTTTACGTATAAATTTCTTTACAATAAAGAAAATTAAAAGTCCAATTAAGGCTAAAACCGCTAATAGGAAAATAACGGCAACGACAACCATAAGCCATTCAGCACCATTAAAAGAGCCTTTATAGCTGCCAATAACCTTAGCATATTCTCCTACATTAAACATTTTTATGATGCCTTCAAATAAACCTTTAAAAATCATCAAAAATCCGTCAAAAAACACTGAAATAAATTCGTAAAAAAATCGTAAAAAGGTATTCATTACTTCTCCCCTCCTGATTGAGCAATTTTACTAGCCACATCATCATAAAGAATAGTAGCAGGAAGATCCTTCGGAAGTTTTTTAATCAACTTACTTGTCTCTTTCTTTTCATTAATAACTATGTATTGCATTAAATAGAAGAATTTTAAATCTTTTTCCTTTAAAACCTCCATTTTATCTAAACACATAGCAAAGGAAAAACCTTCCTTCATAAAATTCTTAAGAATTGTTTTATTGCCATCAATTTCATTATACTTAATAAAAATAATTACAGAATGTTTTACATATTCATCATTTAAAACTGTAAAAAGTTGATTCAATTTATTTTCTTTTCCATATAAACTTTCTGGAATATGTAACATATATTTCTTTTCGAAATCGCCAGCTAGCATATCTTTAGCTAATGTTATTAATAACATATTTGCTAAAACTAAAACGGTATCTTCAGCAATAATTCCTTCTTTATAGGTTTTATCCACAATATAATCACTATAAACTTTACTAAAAGAAAGATTATGTTCAAGTGAAACTCCATAAATTTTTTGATCTTTTAATTTTGTATATTTCAATTTAAAAGTATTTGTTTCTAGTTTTTCAAAAATATAATCAAGCGTTTTAGCATAAACACGTTGTATTTTAATAATTTCTTCTGCCATTTTCATAGCTTCTTCAACTGTAAGATAATCATCTTTAAACATTTGATAGATTTTCTTTTTATAAGTTTCTCTTCTAGTTCTTAATTCCACAGATAAACTATTTTTTTCAAGAGCGGGTAAAAGCATAAATATTTTAGTGAATTTTGTAACTTTAAGAGCAAATTTACTATCCTTACCATTATACGAATCTAGTAAAATTTTTCCTGTATCTTCCATTAATTTTTCAATTTTACTAACCATATTTTTACTATCATAACTAACATTTACATCGCCGCAATAATTGTAATATTTGCCATCAATATAAGTTTTCAAAAAATATTCTTTAATAGTTGGTTCATTTGTTTTATATTCTTGATTCAAATTTAAAACTTTAACAATTTCTTCCAATTCCTCACTTTTTAAAAGAATCGCTTTTTCAATAATATTTTTACATTTCTTTCTTTTCTTTTGTAAAAGCATCAATTTACTCTTTACTTCATCATCACTGGCCTCTTCTGTAGCAGGTTCTTCTACTTTCTTTTGAACAGATTCTTTAATCTCTTCATCCTCTTCTTCTAAATCTGCTTCTTTAAAATCTTCATGAATATCATCTTTATCCACTGAAACCATTCTAAAGAAAATAGTTTTATCTAAATCCTCAGGCGAACTATGTTCTAAAATTTCTTTAGCCTCTTCTTGTAATTTAGGTTCTTCTTTTTCTAAAGGCTCATTTACTTGAACCTTATTCACCATGACATTCTCATCTTTTAAAACAATAGGCTCTTCTACTTTAGGAGTTGAAACGATAGTAGTAGTCTTATCCGTGCTTTCTAACTTTTCTTGAACTTTCTTAATAATTTTTAAAACAAATTCTTTTATTTTCATACTCTTCCCTCTTCTAAACATCGTACTTATTAAATATAGAGTTACTATTAAAGCAATTAAAACAAACGGATTAAATAGAATCTTACGAATAATTCCAAAACCAGGCAAAATTTTAACAACTTTACCAACTACTTGGCTTTTAGTAATTGGATCATCTTTCGTATTATTTGCATCTCCTCGAGTTACTAAAGTATCATTATAAATTTCTACAACTCGATGTGTAACAAAATCATTTCCTTGTTTAAATGTAATGATATCATTTATTTCAATATCATCCTCTTTTTTGACGACAATCATATCTCCAGCTTCTATGGCTTTACTCATGCTACCTGTCTGAACTTCAAACATAGAATAACCAAAAAAACTGGAATAATCATTTCCTAATATCTTGACTTGAATATTATTATAAATAGAAATCAATAAAAATATTGCAAAAATAAAAATCAATATATTAAGAATGATATTTATGACTTTTTCTAGAAATTGTTTTTTTTCCCTAGTCACACTATCACATCCATTTTAACCACTCTACCCTATATGAAATTTTAACATATTCGACATTTTTTTACAATATATTTAAAAAAAGAAAATAGTTTTTTTCTATATTTCAATTTTTTTACCTATTTTTTCCAAAAAAAAAAGCTTTTTCAAAAATTTTCTTTTTTTTCTAAAAGAATCATTTTTTTCAAAGCATAGTAATCCGGAACAACAATATCTTCATCATGTACCCCAACGATAACAGAATCATATTTCTTAAAATTCAAAACACAGGCTCTTTTAAATCCCAATAATAGAAGATCGGTCAATTTTTCTAAAGGAATATCGTACTTTTGAACCCAATAATTGTTTTCATTAATATGATCTAAAGAAATCTCTTTACCGACAAAAATTTGTTTTGTCTCTTTTTTTTCTTCAATTTTAACTCCCGTAATCAAAGGAATAGATAAAGAAAGCTGCTTATTAATAAAATCGACATTTTCCTTTTCGTTAATATTCATTTGTTTTGTAAATGAAGAAGTACCAACTAAATAAGAAATTTTTTTTGCTTGCATATCTCACCTCAAAGTACTACATATTTTAAAATTTTTCAGATCTTTTGTCAATCTACTTTAAAGACATCAAAATTCCATTAATCATATCAATGCCATCAATAGCTTCACTAATTTTATCTGTAGGTCTTTCTTTATAAAGTTCTTTCATTTTATTTTCAAATTCTTTATATAAAGATGGATCACGGTTTAAATATTTAATCCAATAGGAATTCTCTTTTAAATATTGATACATTTTAGGAGTATCTAATAATTTTTTTTGTAAAAATAATTCCATAGTTAATCCTCAAAAAACTTATTAATTGGTCTAGGAACTTTAGGGATACTAGCTGTCAAAGGGGTGGTCGTCTCACTTTTTCCAGTTAATTCACTTACAATACTTAAAGCTTTTTGAGCCGTTTTAATATGTTCTTGTATAGAATTCATATCCATAGTTTTTAATTTCTCTGTTAAAACATTAACTGTATCTTTAGGATTCACAGAAGTTTGTTTATTTAAATACTTAGACCATGCATTTTCATCAGCTCCATAAATATCATAAATTTCATAAAAATTTTGCCAAGTCATTTCCTTAGTACGTATATAATCTAACAATTCTGGATGAAGACGAGCAAAATTCTTAAATTCTTCTTTTTTATCCATACAATCACCTAGTAGATTATATGAAAATACTCAAAAAATTTATTCAAAAGAAAAAGAGAAAAAATACTTTCTCTTATAGTTTAAAATCATTCAATTCAAAAGATTGTTGTTCCTCTTTAACAGGTTCTTCTTCTTTTCTTTTCACTTGCACTGCAACAAAAGAAGCTAAAATATCTTTTTTTGAAATTGTAGAACCTGTACTTTGTAAATCCATAATTGGAATTTCACTATTTTTGATTTCTTTTTTTCCATCTTCATGAACTAAAGTAATATCTGTTTTGGCATTAGTAGCAAGAACATAAAGAATTTCATAAGGAGCACTTTTTACTTTTTTAATTAAAGAATTCCCTCTCTTAGCACGACCAGTTTCTTCTAATTCACTCACTTTAATTCTCTTAGCCGTATTTTTATTCGTAAATACAGAAATATATTCCTCATCAGAAATACCAACAATTGAAACGATCTCATCTTCTTTTAAATTCATTGCTTTAACGCCTGAACCTCGAACACCTACTAAAGGAATTTCTACTTTATTAAATTTACAATAATAACCATTTTTAGAAACCAACAAGATATTTTGTATAGCAAAAATAGCCGCGAGGACTTCATCATTTTCTTTTAATTTCATTGAAGTCATAGCCTTAGAAACTCGAGTAGCTTCATACTCACTTGCTTTAGTACGCTTAATCATACCATTTTTTGTTACAGAAACAATCTCCTCATTTGGATTATAAATACATGAAGAAACAATTTTTTCCTCCGAACTTAAACTTACGATATTATTGATATGTTTTCCCAATTCTTTCCATTTTGCTTCAGGAATCTTATGAACTGGTAAGAACAAATAATTTCCTAAATTCGTAAACAACAAAATATGATCTAATGTAGTAACTTCAAACATATTCGTTATAAAATCTCCTGGTTTCATAGTTGGTTCTTCTGTATTTGCTTGAAACACTTTCGTACTTACCCGTTTAATATATCCTTCATTTGTAACAATTACTACAACATTTTCTTTAGGAATCATACTTTTTAAATCGATTTTAATTTCAGTAACTTCATCTTTAATTTCAGTTCTTCTTGGTGTTGCATATTCTTTCTTAATTTGTTTTAATTCTGTTTTCATCACATATTTTAAAGCTTCCTCATTTTCTAGGATCTGAGTCCAAATATGCATATTTTTTGCAAGTTCTTTCATCCTCTGTTCAATATCTAAAATATCGGTATTTGTTAAACGATAGAGTTGCAATTCCACAATAGCTTTAGCCTGTTCAAAAGTAAAAGCAAATTGTTCTTCTAAATTTTCAATTGCGTTACTTTTATTCTTACTAGAACGAATTGTCGCGATGACTTCATCTAAAATAGAAATAGCCTTAATTAATCCCTCTAAAATATGATAATCTTTTTTAGCAGCTTCTAAATCAAACTTTGTTCTTCTAGTAATTACTTCTTTTTGATGAGCAATGAAAGCATCTAAGATTTCTAAAATACCTACAAGCTTTGGTCTTCTATTAACAATCGCGACCATGTTAAAATTATAATTAATTTGCAAATCCGTATTTTTAAATAAATAATTAAGAACTAACTCTGCATTGGCTTCCTTTTTTAAATCGATAACTAGTCTTGCCATGTTTTGAGTATCAGACTCATCAATAATATCGTTAATTCCTTCAATTTTTTTATCTAATTTAATATCGGTAATTTTTTTAATTAATTGTTCTTTAACAACCTCATAAGGAATAGAATGAACAATAATTTGTTTTTTATTACCATTTTGAACAATTTCTGTCTTAGCTTTTAAAACAACCTTTCCTTTTCCTTTTGAATAAGCATCAATTAATCCTTGTTTTCCTTCAATCACTCCAGCAGTTGGAAAATCTGGACCAGGAAGAAGATCCATAATAGTTTCTAATTTACAATTTGGAGAATCAATTCGTTTGATTGTCGCATCAATTACTTCTCCTAAATTATGAGTAGGAATATTTGTCGCATATCCAGCCGATATACCCGTAGAACCATTCACTAAAAGATTGGGAAATCCAGCAGGTAAAACGGTAGGCTCTAAAGTCGTATCATCAAAGTTATAAGCCATTTCCACCGTATTTTTCTTAATCGAATCTAACATGACTCCAGCAAACTTAGAAAGTCGTGCCTCTGTATAACGCATCGCAGCTGGACCATCGCCATCAATAGATCCATTATTACCATGCACATCAATTAACTTCTCACGCATTTTCCAAGCTTGAGACATACGTATTAAGGCATCGTATATTGAAGAATCACCATGTGGATGAAAATTACCCATGATTTCTCCAACTGCTTTGGCACTTTTTCGATAAGGTTTATCATAGGTATAACCAGATAAATACATTCCATATAAAATTCTTCTTTGTACAGGCTTTAAACCGTCTCGAACATCTGGTAAAGCTCTTTCTTGAATGATTTCTTTGGCATATTTTCCAAAACAATCGCCCATGATTTCTTCTAAACTATATTCATATATTTTTTCAACAATTGTTTTTTCTTCTTTCTTTTTAGCCATTTTATTCACTTCCCTGCATTATTATTTTCCTATTTTCGAAAATCATCTTCTAAAGTAAAGTCGACATTTTCATTAATCCATTCTTTTCTTGGAGCTACTTCATCCCCCATTAAAACATGAATTCTTTTTTCAGCTAAAGCAGCATCCGTTATAGAAACACGCATAAGTCTTCGATTTGCTGGATCCATAGTCGTTTCATAAAGTTCTTCTGGATCCATCTCTCCTAAACCTTTAAATCTTTGAACTTTATAATTTCCTTTTAAAGTTTTCTTCTTTTCTTCTAATTCTTCATCAGTAGCAATGTATTCTTTTCCTTTACTCGTTTCAATAGCGTATAAAGGAGGTGTTGCTACATAAAGCATACCTTGTTCAATTAAAGGACGCATAAAACGATAGAAAAAAGTAATTAAAAGAATTTGAATATGTGAACCATCTACATCAGCATCGGTCATGATAATAACTTTACCATAATTAGATTCAGTATAATCAAAACTTTGTCCAAGACCAGCACCAATGGCATATTCAATTTGTCTTAACTCAGCATTTGCCTCAATTTCATGTTGACTAGCTTTCTCACAATTCAAAACTTTTCCTCTTAATGGAAGAATAGCCTGTGTTTCCCTATTCCTTACTGGTTTTGCAGAACCACCAGCTGAATCTCCTTCGACTAAAAAAAGTTCATTTTTAGCATAATCTTTACCCGTTGCCTTAGCAAGTTTCTCGCTTAATACTCTTTCCTTGTTGTTTTTTCCAGTTCCTTTTCTTACTTGCTCACGAGCCTTTCTCGCAGCTTCTCTAGCATCCTTACTTTTTTGAGCTTTTTCTAAAATACTTAAAGCAATTTCCTTATTTTCTTCTAAAAAGAATTTTAAATTCTCATAAGTAACACTTTCTACAACACTTCTTGCTTCTGGAGTTCCAAGTTTTCCTTTGGTTTGCCCCTCAAATTGCAACAAATCTTCAGGAATTCGAACAGCGATAATCGCACTTAAACCCTCACGAACATCGCTTCCTTCTAAATTCGAATCTTTTCCTTTTAAAATACCATTGGACTTAGCATAATCATTAAACGCTTTAGTAATTCCCGTTTTAAAGCCGACTTCATGAGTACCTCCATCACCAGTTTTAACATTGTTGACAAAAGATAAAATTTGCTCATTATAAGAACTTGTATATTGCATAGCAATATCTACTTCAATCTTATTTTTTGTTCCTGTAAAATGAATTGGTTTGTGCAAAACAGTTTTATTTTCATTCATATATTCAACAAATGAAAGAATTCCATTTTCATAATGATATTTAGCATTTAAATTATCTTCTTCATCAATAACTTCAATGGTTACATTAGAAAGTAAAAAAGCACTTTCTTGCATTCTTTCACAAATAGTTGTAAAAGAAAAATTACAATTTTTAAAAATTTCTTTATCAGGTAAAAATGTAACAACAGTTCCAGTTTTCTTAGATTCGCCAATTGTTTTTAATGGACTTAAAACTTTTCCACCTTCATGAAATTTAATCTGACTAATTTTTCCTTCACGATAAATAGTTACTTCCATATAGGTAGATAAAGCATTGACAACAGATCCACCAACACCATGTAATCCTCCACTTACTTTATAACCAGACTCTTCAAATTTACCACCTGCATGTAAAATAGTATAAATAACTTCCGGAGTACTTTTTCCACTTTCATGACGACCAATAGGCACACCTCTACCATTATCTGCGACAGTAATAGAGCCATCCTTATGTAAAACAATCTTAATAGAATCGCCAAAACCATTAATAATTTCATCAATAGAATTATCGACAATTTCCCAAACTAAATGATGCATTCCTCGCTTATCCGTAGAACCAATATACATTCCTGGTCGCTTACGAACAGCTTCTAATCCTTCCAAAATTTTTATCGAGTGTTCATCATACGTATTTTTGTTTGCCTTGCTACTCCCCCCAGACAGTACAACA